>CAJBPB010000319.1 GCA_903957365.1 uncultured Bacteroidota bacterium | reverse complement strand
GCTGAAAAGATTGGGCCTGAATGAGAAAAAAGCATTTGGTCTGGACAAATCTGATGTTGTGGTTGAATGGGCTCCCCTCGTTTATCATCCTATTCAACAAACAGAATTGGTAAGAATAAGAAAAAAAATGTCCTAAATCCCGATTCTAAAAACAGCTCCCGGGTGCGCGTTCCGGTGTTCAATCAACTGATTTGTAGTACTCACAACCAAATCAATATCAATGGGTTTTTGCAAATAAGCAAAAGCACCGTAGGCAGCAGATTTTTCCTCATATTTATTGTAGGCAGTGATGAATATCACATCAAATTTGCGTAATGGAAACCGTTCGAGTAGATCAAAGCCCGTTCCACGTGGCATATTTATATCCAGAAAGATCAGATCTGGTTCCAGTTTTTTTATCAATTCCCAGGCGTCATCAATTATATTGGCACTTCCCAACAACTCAATGTCAGGACAAAACTCTTTGATTATCAGTTCAATTGAGGCAACTGCATCTTGTTCATCGTCGATGATGATAACTTTGATTTTCTTCATATTGTTTCGTTAAAGAATTGGGGGAAATAAACAATTACTTCAGTTCCTGATGCAACACCCGCCTCATTTATCAGGTCGGTGTATTGAATTTGAATTTGTTTCTTTTCTTGTGTGTTCAAGAGATTCAGCCGTTTTCGGATAATTGAAATCCCAAGCGACTGTTTGTCTTTGTTATTTCCGGCCAAAGCCGCTGCTTTGCGTCCGATTCCGTTGTCGATGACTTTACAAAGCAGGTCGTTCTGTTGTCTTTCGAATAACACTTTCAATAATCCTGGTTTATCATTTATCATCAATCCATGCCAGATGGCGTTTTCTACCAATGGCTGTATAATAAACACCGGAATCATCGTTACAGAAGCGTCAAAACCCACTCCGGCTTCAACCGTAAACTCAAATTTATTTTTAAACCGGGCTGATTCAAGTTCAAGATACAAATTCAACGCATCCATTTCCGACTTGATACTGATTTGTTTGTTTTGTGAATTTTCGAGGGTTTTTCGCATCAAACCTGCAAATTTCGAAAGATATTTACTCGATGCAATCTTATCATTTTCGAGTATATACCGCTGAACTGTGTTCAATGCATTGAAAAGAAAATGAGGATTCATCTGACCGATAAGCGCTTCCTGCTGGTATTTGTATATATCCTGTAACATTTGATTTTTTCGCCTTACAACGTTAATCCGTAATTTATAAACAAACGAGAGAGCAGTAGCCAATGCAATTACAAGCAGCGAAATAAACCACCAGGTTTGCCAATAAGGTTTGAGAACTATAAAACTGAGCTGGCTGGGCACAGGGTTCCAGTCTCCGTTCAGATTGCGGGCAGTGACCTCAAAAATATATTTTCCGGGAGGTAAATATGGGAACTGTGCACTTGTAAGCTGATTTTCAATCCATTCATCATTTAATCCAATCAAACGGTGCCGGTAGGTTATTTTTCCTTTGTTGCGGAACGAAATGGCAAAATAATCAATCTCAATTGCATTGTCTTTGAAATTGATCTTCAAATCACTTTGTATGTCGAATGGGATTTCATCCACCGTAATTTTGGTTATCACCAATGGAAAATGTGTTAATGAAGGTTTAAGTGAGGTAAGACTGAACATATTTAAACCTTCTGAAGTTCCCACATAAACCATATTATCATGAAGACAGATCGTACTTACCTCATTACTTGTCAATCCTGACGAGGCGGTTATTGTAATTACATCTGGACTTGAAACAATGTCCCTGCGTTTTAAAATACAAACACCCTGATTTGTTCCTGCGAAGACCAATTCCTGTCCAACAGTGATTGTATTGATCGAGTTTCCCGGCAAACCGTTCAACCGTGTAAGCTGATACAGGCTATCAGGAGTTAAAATAAGCAAGCCATTTCCTCTTGTTCCCAGCAGCAAAGTATCATGTAACATCTCAATCATGGTAATTCGTTCACCAAGCATGGGACTTATTGTGTCGAAATGAGTGAATTTTCCGTTTTGATACTGCCACAATCCATTTAAACTCCCTATCAGAATTGAGCCCGATTTATCTACGTCAATCGCCTCTGTTCTTTCATCAAATCCACTCTCTTCCAGACTATTGTAAACTACGTCTCCGCTTTTGGTAAAACATGTAATTCCATTGTATTTTCCAATCCAGAAATCACCTGTTTTTTCATTCTGAGTGATATCCATTATGGCCGAAAAACTTTTTGTACCGCCTGTTTTCTTTGAAATATAGTTATCCTTGTGCGGTTTTATTACTTCATTATCGAGATAATACATATTAATATTTGTTCCGATTAAAAGTAAATTCCGTTGATGATCCCACCTGAGTCGTGAAATCATTACTTCATTCTTTTTATCAACTTCAAAAATCCTGCTTTGCCGATTGGTATCGATGGATAAAAGAAGACCCCGGTCAAGTCCGAGCCAGATTCGTCCAGCAGGATCAATTTCCATCGCGTTAATCCTGTTCGAAGCAAGTTCTCTCTCAATCGTGAATTTATTGATGCTTAAAGTGGGATAATAGAATACGCCACTGTTGGTTGATGTTAACCAGATTCCATCTTCATGATCGAAGTAGATACTACTTATTGAATTGCCTTTTAAGTAATTGTGTGGTTTCGTCTTTTTCGTATAATCTTCAAACATAAATACGCCACCATTGATTGTTCCAACCCACAAACGGCCAAAACTATCCATTTTCAATGATGAGATACGATAATCAAACTGGTAAACTATTTCACTTTTGCCATTTTGAATCCTCGTTAAAACATTGTTATAACTAAAAAACACCTGATTTTTTAGATGAAATGATCTGTGCAAGACTGCGGTCAGGAATATATTTCCATTTATCGGTTTATCGGTAACCGTAACGGAATCACCATTTATTACGCGCAAAGTCGGCGGGTCGATGATTGTCGATGAATTAAAAAGAACTTTTCCGTTTTCGAGAAGATTCAGATCGAAAAATGCGGAATCTTCAGGCTTTTTCACGACAGAAATTGAACCATCCATCATAATACGATGCTGGCCTTTCCCATATAAATCGAAAAGAATACTTCCGTCTGATTTAATATCATAGCTGACAAATACGGTTGTCTTTATCCCCAATGATTTTATGTAGGACGACAACTGATGGTTGTTTTTATATGGCTGAATATTTTTACCATCCCAGAAAGCCAATGTCCCATTAAAAGCGTTAAACCAAATTCTGCCGGATGGATCTTTCTGCACATTGAAAATTGTATTTCTGGGCAGACCATCCTGTCTGTCAAAAATTTTGAAATTCAACCCATCGAAGCGTGCTACCCCAAAATTTGTCGCAAACCACATGTAGCCTTCTTCACTTTGAACAGCATCATACACTTCGGAAGATGGCAAACCATTCTGACTCGTAAAATGTCGGTAAACAGGTTCTTGTGCTGAAACGATTTGAAGAATCAGCAAAAACCATACTAAAAAAAAGGACCTGAGAACATGCATACCAGCGGGTTTGTGAGCAAATGTAATATTTTGACACACCATTTCAAAATAGGCTAATCAATAATACCGCTTCCCAAACAAAATGGTTCAATGGCATCATACAAAACGCCGAATTGTCCAGGCGCAACGCCTGAAACAGGTGTGTCAGAATTAATCGTAATGATTGAGTTATCCACTTCTATGGTTCCATGATTGAATTCGGGCTGGTGCCTGATTTTGAAACGGACGCGCTCACCCTGATGCAAATGAAAATCAGGATGTAATAGCTGAAAATCAGCCAGTTTAATTGATGATGCGTACTGGCTTACCGGATCATAACCGTTTGAAATGTACACTATGTTTTCGTTGATGTCTTTTTTCACAACAAACCATGGTCCACCACTCAGACCAAGACCTTTACGCTGGCCAATAGTATGAAACCAGAATCCTTTGTGTTTTCCAAGAATCTTCCCGGTTTCAAGTTCAATGATTTTTCCTTCTTTTTCGCCTGCATAACGGCGGATGAAATCATTATAATTAATTTTTCCCAAAAAACAAATCCCCTGACTGTCAGGACGATGCGCACTTGGTAAACGCATCTCAGCTGCAATTTTACGCACTTCCGGTTTCAATAAATCGCCTACCGGAAACATCAGTTTGCTCAATTGCCCGTAAGTAATCCTTCCCAGAAAATAAGTCTGGTCTTTTACCGGATCAGCGGCTGTTCCAAGATAAAAACCGGTTTCATTCTCAATAATACGGGCGTAATGACCTGTACTGATTTTATCGAACTGCTTACCAAAACGGTCCTCAAAACTTCCAAATTTTATCATGCGGTTGCACATCACATCCGGATTGGGGGTAAAGCCTTTTTTTACACTATCAATGGTGTAACTTACCACATTCTGCCAATATTCTTTCTGTAAATCAACGATTTCGAAACGACAGCCGTATTTTTTCGCAATATAAGTGGTGATTTCGATGTCTTCCTCTGCAGGACAATCCACATAACCCGGCTCATCTTCCATCCCAATTTTGATATAAAAGATTACCGGATCGTAACCCTTTTCTTTTAGCAACGGAATGGTTACCGAGCTGTCGACACCACCAGAAACCAGAGAAGCAATTTCCATTTTATCATTTGTTTTAGTAGAGTATATTACTTCGGGGAGTTGACAAAAAGTGTATTTGTTTCACCAAAACTTCCAGAGAAAACTGTTTCTGACAAATCACGTCTTTCCCTTGGATTGTATTCCATTTTTTTCAGGTTTGGATGCAACACTTCAGGATCGCCGATATAACCAACTGCTACCACAGTAACAGCAACGAAATCAGCAGTTAATGAAAATAATTCAGCAGCTGATACCGCGTTAAAACCAGCCATCTGATGTACAAACAATCCGTCATCACTTGCCTGAAAACTCAGGTGAGCAACAGCCTGTCCCAGGTCATACATAAAAGTTGGATTGGTTTTTCCGGCATTTTTCACGCTTGTCGTTCGGCCACAGCATAAAATGAGTACAGGAGCAGTTTTTGCCCACAATTGATTGAATTCGACCAAAGTATCATATATTTTCTGATAAGTTTCATCACCTTTTGACCCAAGTATAAAACTCCAGGGTTGTTCGTTTGATGCTGAAGGCGACCACTGTGCCGCTTCAAACAGACGCACCAGTTTTGCGTTTTCAATGGCTTCGCCTGAGAATGCCCTCGGACTCCATCTGTTTTTCAGAACAGGATGAATCTCTTCTTTGGTAATAGCTTGTTTATTAATCATTTAATTTCAATTTTATTACAGACCACTTTAATTGTGTTAATACTGATTGCCGAATTGCCGAATTGTCACATTGTTAAATTAACACTGATCCACCCTTCTTTTGTGAAACGCATAATTTCATTATAACCGGCCACCCGGACTGCCTTTACAGCATCGCCAAACAAACATTGCAATTCTTCAGGTTGGTGGGCATCGGAACTGATGATCACCGGGATATTCAACGCTCTCATCCTCTGTAAAATAAAGTCAGACGGGAAAAAGCTATCTGATCGTTTTTTATAGATACCACGTGTATTTACCTCCACGATAATTCCTTTTTGTCTGATCAGGTCTAATGTTTCGAAAACCAGTTCAACATACCATTTCTCATCTTCAGTGAAATAGCGATTCTGGTTGTGCATTTTCACTTTGTCGAAATGCCCGATAACATCGAATTTCTGACTGACAATCATCTGGTTAGTCTGGCTGTAAAAGGCTTTCACGGCCTTACGGATGTCGCCACCAAAAAATGTGTTTAATCCGGAATCATAGGTTTCAATTTTCGGGCCATCGGTAAACCAGAGATTTTCTGCGTTTCCTTGCCCGATCAGATGCACCGAACCAATACTGTAATCGAGTTTTCCCTGATGAATAAGTCCGGCAAAATCCTCTATCATTCCAGGTATAAAATCAATTTCAAGGCCAAGAAAAATATTCAGTTTATCAGCATATACATCTTTTAATCGATTGATTTCCAAACAATATGATTCGTAATTACCTGATTGAATCGAAAAAGTGTTTTTAAATGGCATAGGTGCATGGTCCGAAAAACCCAGATCGGTCATTCCCTGTCGGATAGCCTCCTGAATATAGTTTTCGGCTGGTTTGCCTCCATCGCTGAAGTTGCTGTGCGTATGATAATTAAATCCTGTCATAACTATTTTTCAATGATTGAAGCCGCAACCAATTTATACACCTTGTCGCCACGTCTTACAGTATCGGTTAGCGGAATGGAACAATGTTCGCCTTTTTTTGTTGATTCAACGGGTTGCAGATCAACCCTGATTTCTGAAACTGAACCCTCATAAACACCAGTTGTAGGCCCGATAATCAATATTTTATCATTCAATGAAAGTGATTGTGTCTCCATTTTAACTTCGGCAACATTCAGTTTGCCAAAGAAATTATTTACTGTTCCGACAAATACCTTACGTTCGGTTGCCTGCGATCCATAGTTTTCGGTCCATTCGCCGATTTTCTTTCCGAGATAATAACCATCCCAGAAACCCCGGTTGTAGACTGATTGAAGTCTGGCATTCCACATTTCTACCTTGTCAGGAGTGAATTCGCCTTTCAGCACCGCATCAACAGCTTCATGATAAACCGTCGTAACAGTCTTGACATATTCGGGTGAACGGCCCCGGCCTTCAATCTTGAGCACCTCCACTCCGGCATCAATGATCTTATCAAGAAAAGCCAGTGTGTTCAGGTCTTTGGGCGACATGATGTATTCATTATCGATTTCCATTTCAACCTCCTGATCACTGTCTTTTACATTGTAGGTGCGGCGGCATGGTTGCAGACAGGCGCCCCGGTTGGCTGATGAATTGAGCATATCCAGACTCAGGTAGCATTTGCCTGAGACTGCCATACAAAGTGCGCCATGCACAAAAATTTCAATCCGGATCAATTCACCCTTCGGTCCTTTGATTTGTTCTTCGCGGATGGCTTTCGTGATAGCCCCAACCTGATCGACCGACAACTCGCGTGCTGTAACCATCACATCAGCGAACTGAGCATAAAACCTCACAGCCGCGATATTGGTTACATTCGTTTGGGTTGAAAGATGCACCTCAACACCTTTTGAGCGTGCATATTGAATCACAGCCTGATCAGAAGCAATAATTGCAGTGATGTTATTTTGCCTGACCGCATCAACCAACTGCTGCATTTCATCCAGCTCAGCATCAAAAACGACCGTATTTATTGTGACATAGCTTTTTATATTGTTTTGCTGACAAATTGCGGATATCTGAGCCAGATCATCCAATGAGAAATTCTGCGATGATTTTGACCGCATATTAAGCTTGCCAACGCCGAAATAAACAGAGCCTGCGCCGGCCTGAACTGCCGCCATCAGGGCTTCGTAAGAGCCAACCGGCGACATGATTTCAATGTGTTTCATGCTGCAAAAGTACAGAAAAATGTGCTTTCATCAGGGTAATTGCTGAGAATCAGAGCTGTTTAATAAAAGAGTTTGATCGATTTATCAAGAATATTCTATGAAGTTATACATGATTAATTCTTAATTTTATACGCTGTTTAGACTTAATAATTTTCCACATGAAAAAACTTATCTTACTTGCTCCGGTGCTGTTCACCGCAAGTTTATTTGCCCAGAATGAAATTCTTTCTACTGCTCCTGAAGCAAAAAAAGTAACTGTTTACACCACAGCCGAAAAATCAGAATCGCGTCTGTCTGTCACCGGTGAATTTGAATTCAAACCCATGGCACAACCTCTCGAAACACAAATCTGTGTATTTATTGAGCCTTCCATCACTTTCCAGACCTTACTCGGAATTGGTGGAGCTATCACTGACGCCGCGGCAGAGACTTTCGCCAAATTGCCTGCTGATAAGCAACAGGAATTTTTGACGGCTTATTTTGATGCTGAAAAAGGAATCGGATATTCATTGTTACGCACAACCATTCATAGCTGTGATTTTTCGAGCGGCAGCTACACTTATATTGAAGAAGGCGACAAGGAACTTTCAACATTTACTATTGCACATGATTTGAAATTCAGGGTTCCAATGATTAAAAAAGCACTGGAAACTGCCGGAAAACCAATCACACTTTATGCCAGTCCATGGAGTCCTCCTGCATTTATGAAAGACAACAAGAACATGTTGCGTGGCGGAAAATTACTTCCCGAATATTACCAGTCATGGGCCAATTATTATACAAAATTCATCAAAGCCTACGAAGAAGAAGGCATTCCTGTCTGGGGTATTTCGATCCAGAATGAACCCATGGCAACCCAAAAATGGGAATCCTGTATTTATACGGCTGAAGAGGAAAGAGATTTCCTGAAGAATTTTTTAGGCCCCACAATGCATCGTGAGGGACTTGGCGAGAAGAATATCATAGCCTGGGATCACAACCGTGATATGCTGTTACAACGTGCTTCAGTCATGCTGAACGATCCCGAAGCAGCCAAATATGTCTGGGGAATCGGATTTCACTGGTACGAACCCTGGAGTGGTGGTGCCCCGATGTTTGATAATGTGAAAATAGTCAATCAGGCCTATCCAAATACAAATCTGCTGTTTACTGAAGGCTGCAAGGAAAGTTTCGATATCAAAAAAGTGGACGACTGGAAACTGGGTGAATTATATGGCCGTGCCATGATCAATGATTTTAACAATGGAAGCGTTGGTTTTACTGACTGGAATATTTTACTTGACGAAACCGGTGGTCCAAACCATGTTTTCAACCTTTGTTTTGCACCCATCCACGGTGATACCAAAGCCGGGAAACTGATTTATACGAACGAGTATTATTATATCGGCCATTTTTCAAAATTTATTCGTCCGGGAGCAAAACGTCTGGCTTGTGCGCCAAGCCGAAGTGCGGTTATTGCTACAGCCTTTGTCAATACCGATGGAAAAACAGCAGTGGTTGTGATGAATCCCGGCGACGAAAAACTAAACTATTTTCTATGGGTTGATGGCAATGCGGTTGAACTGAGCAGCCCGGCAAGGTCGATACAGACGCTGGTGTATTGATTATTTTCTTAATGAGAAGTGACTTTTGACACATAAAACGAGTTGGGCTTCAAATAATAATTGCATTTCTTCTATTTTCAACTCATTAAATCCTGAGGTTGTTTTATCGTATACATTGATTTAAATTGTAAATTGATTAATCTTTATATCTATTATTATGAATAATTCAGAGATCATAATTTTTACATCCAAAGACGGTAAAACAGAGATTGAGGTTAAGCTTGAGGATCAAACTGTTTGGTTAAATCAATATCAACTCGAAACGCTATTCGATACCAATAGGACCTCAATAACGCGACATATTTCAAACATCTATAAATCTGACGAATTAGAAGTAAAATCAACTTGTGCAAAAATTGCACAAGTTCAAATGGAAGGTGGCAGAGAAATAAAGCGGGAAATTAAGTTTTATAACCTTGATTTAATTATTGCTATTGGATATCGTGTTAATTCGAAAAGAGGAACAGAATTTAGAATTTGGGCAAACAAAATATTAAAAGAATACCTGATACAAGGGTACTCAATCAATGAGAAACGATTAACGAAGCAAAATGAACTGTTACAAGAGCTAAGAAAATCTGTTCAAATACTTGGTAATGTACTTAATCAAAAAGAACTTACGGGCAATGAAAGTGCCGGATTACTGAGAATTATATCAGATTATGCGTATGCACTGGATATTCTGGATCAATATGACTACCAAAGTTTGAAAATTCAGGAAACTTCAGGCAAAGAGACCTATCAACTTACCTACGATGAAGCGATAAGACAAATACAATTTGTAAATCAGAAACACGGAAATAGTGAATTGTTCGGCAGAGAGAAAGATGAATCATTCAAAAGTTCAATTGCCACGATTTATCAAACATTTGATGGCAAGGATTTGTATCCGAGTATTGAAGAAAAAGCAGCCAACCTACTCTATTTTATAACCAAAAACCACTCATTTACAGATGGCAATAAGCGCATTGCTGCTCTCTTATTTCTTTATTTTATGGAAAGGAATGGAATACTTTACGACGAATTAGCGAAAAAGCGGATTGCCGATAATGCCCTGGTCGCTCTCACATTAATGATTGCAATTAGTAATCCGTTAGAAAAAGAAACCATTGTAAAAATCATTGTCAACCTTATTAATAAAAAAAATATCGGCTAACATTCCGTGATTCGATACCTTCTGTATTATATCCGACATTTACGATAACAAAAATTAATATGAATAATTTCCTGACTTTCAATAAAATTGTAATTTTATCAGCAATTCGTTGTGCAACCTAAACCTTAAGCAATGACATATTCTGGATTTCATGCCTCCCGCTTGCAATTGATTGTTTTATTCAGTTCTTTTATTTCGCAAAAGCGTTGCGATAGCGAAAGGACTTTAGCCATAAATGAATAATATTTAAACAAAACGATATGTTTAATTTCTTTAAAAGAATCAATACAATACACGAGCCAATTGAAAAGCAAATTGCTGATGTAAAAAATTACAATTCACAAATTGCTAATGAAATTTTGGCAGGTTTAGATTGCGACGCCTTACCAAACTCAAATGGAAATTTTGGGTCTCTTACAAATCCCATTCCCGTTAATGGTTTAATGGGTGAAATTAAGTACTTAGGTAAATTACGGGGGAAAACTGGGTATCAGATATTTTTCCATAGGATTGGCAGTACAAATTCCCCAGTTACGAAAAACACAATCGATATTTTTGAACTTGTTTGTCATGACTCTACGCAATGGAATAAACTATACTTAGATCCATACCACCCTCGGAGATCAAATTTAGCACCTGATGGATATGTTTTAATCCCTTATGACAAAAGCACTAAAATGGACATCCCCTTTGCATATGGAGTAAATTCGCTTTTAGTGAATTTTCCGTATGATTTACCACAGGCTTTGGATACTTTTTATGGTAGTACATCTGGAGTGTTCTCTAAAAACGCAAAAAAACATCTAGACAAATATTCATTCAGACGTAGTATTGAATCTAGTGTTTCCGTTCAACCTAAAAAAATATTAAGTCTTAATGATATCGAGAATTACAATTTAATTAGGGGAATTTTAATCCAAACAATAACTTTGGAAAAAGACATTTTGACAAATCAAAAAGATAAATTAATGGGGTATTCTAATGCGAAAATATTTGATTTCAGGACTAAAGATCTTTTTATTATTGAACGGTTTTTGTTTTTTAGAGCATTTCTTGAATGGTCACAATTCAGTCATTTAAGTACTGACGATATGTTTAGGTATTTTTCTGTAATGGCTGGATCATTATATCAAATTTCTAAAGAACAAACGTTATATTTTATGGAAAATAGGCAGAAACTTTATTTGAGTGAAATAGATATGTTTTTTAAGTTTAAACATCCACA
This sequence comes from uncultured Bacteroidota bacterium, assembly GCA_903957365.1. Taxonomy (GTDB): domain Bacteria; phylum Bacteroidota; class Bacteroidia; order Bacteroidales; family F082; genus CAJBPB01. The sequence goes on along the minus strand of CAJBPB010000319.1, from coordinate 5,516 downwards.
TCCCGGAAAAATAATGTGGTGTTTAAATAATCCAACTTGTGAAGATATTGATCAAGAAATGACCTCGCGTTTTGAAGAAAATATTTTTGCAGGAATGTATATAATTAATATGATAATTAATCATTATAAAACATCGCTTGTTAAAATTTCAAATACTATGAATTAAACCAAAATTCACAATTAATAAAAGTTAAGTAATTGTACCTGATATAAATACAATATGTGAAATTCAAATATAACATTGATATTTTTTAAGGTTTTAAAGTATATGACATGAAGAATGAGGCTCAAATAAGATCTAATCAAGCAAAGAGTTTTTGGTTTGAATATCAAAATTCTTCACTTATATTTTCTATATATCCTGAAGTTAGAGAAATAGAAATAAAATTGAAATTCAATTATGATGAAAGCCAAAGAGTTGAATCTATCAAAAAACTAACCTCAACTGATCATGCTTTTTTTATGATAGAATGTATTAATAGAAATTGTATCCATGGTGGTTTCGACCTATCAACAGATATCGTCAATTTGATAAATAGAAAAGGGAATCAATTTGCAAATCATAAAATTTGCAATGGATATCAGGATTATAAGAGGTTTATTGCAAAAAACTATCACTGTCTTTGTAAGTTAGACTTAACAATTGAAATTATTTATAACGAAAATTAATAATCCCCCGCTACCGCGCGAACAGTTTCACCGCAGGTAATCCTTTCGCGTGGTGGAGTGATATTTAATACCCCCCGCTACCGCGCGAACAGTTTCACCGCAGGTAATCCTTTCGCGTGGTGGAGTGATATTTAATACCCCCCGCTACCGCGCGAACAGTTTCACCGCAGTTAATCCTTTCGCATGGCGGAGTGATATATAATACATTTGCTGGATGAGCCGTAATTATAAATTCCATAATTCAGAATCAGCATACTTTGTAAGTTTTGCCGTAGTGGAATGGATTGATGTTTTTACAAGAAATGAATACAAGGACATTGTTTTGAAGAGCCTTAGCTTTAGCCAGCAAAACAAAGGAATGGAAATATTTGCCTGGTGCATAATGACAAACCACGTCCATTTGGTTTTCAGGCGTGTTGGTGAGCATAAGCCTGAAGATTTATTGGGCGATTTAAAAAGGTTTACAAGCAGGGAAATCGTTAAGGCAATCATTGATAATCCAAATGAAAGCAGAAAGGATTGGTTGCTTGAACAATTTAAAAAAGCTGCTGACCAAACCTCAAATGTAAATAAGTATCAATTTTGGAGGCACGACAACAAACCAATAGAATTGTGGAGTAACAAAGTAATTGCCGGGAAAATCAATTATATCCACAACAATCCGGTAGCAGAAGGCTTGGTCTATCGGCCTGAAGATTATGTTTATAGTAGTGCCAAAGACTACAGCGGTGAAAAGGGATTGCTTAATGATGTAATTATTGTGGATTTATAGAGCCACGCGAAAGGATTCGCGCGGCAGCGAGGGGCTGGATGAGCCGTAATTATAAATTCCATAATTCAGAATCAGCATATTTTGCACGTTTCGCCATAGTGGGAGTTTATTTTAACTTTAGCTCACTCCGAACTTTAGCTCACTCCGAACTCCTTAAAACCCCAGTTCTAACTTAAGCTCTTTAATCCTGCTTTTGCTCACATTCACCTGGTTACCGTTCTTCAGAATGAGCAGATAGCTTTCTTTTCCGTATTGTTCCATACGTTGTATCTGGTTGATATTCACGATGTGGGAACGATGGATGCGGATAAACCGGTCATCGGGCAAATTACGCTCGAGATAGGAAAGCGTTTCTTTTTTCATGAAACGGCCTTCGGCACAATAAATCATCACATAATCGTCCTGTGCCTCAAGGTGTTCGATGCTGTCGATAGGGATGATATGAATTTTTGACCCCGATTTCACGACAATTCTGTCGATCGACTGGGTTTTGTCGTGCACAGTCTCCACCAGCTTACGCACTTCGGGCACACCGCTGATTTTCGATTTAAACCGTTCGACCACTTTGTCAACAGCCTGACGAAGACGTTGCTTGGCAAAAGGTTTCATCAGGTAATCAACCGCATTCAGTTCAAAAGCCTGCAATGCAAACTGGTCGTAGGCTGTTGTGAAAACAACTTCTGGCAAGGTATCAAGGAGCTCAAGCATCTCGAAACCAGTCAGTTTTGGCATCTGAATATCTAAGAAAATCAAATCGGGATGGTTTTCATTGATGGCTTTCAAACCGCTGAAACCATCGGAACATTCGCCGATAATATCAATTTCTTCGAAACTTTCGAGGAAAGTCCGCAACAGGTTTCGGGCTGGTTCTTCGTCTTCGATCAGCAGGGTACGTATTTTCGTGTTCATCGTATTGAGATTTTCGGAATGCGTAAAATTACTTCAAATTCTATTTTACCAAAGTTTATTTCGAGCAAATCGGTGCGTTTATAAAGAATCTCCAGTCTGTTTTTGATGTTTTTCAAACCGATTCCTTCACCTTTCGGACGAACAGCCTCCGGATCAAAATCATTGGAGATACGCAATTCCAGGAAATCATCATTCGGCATGCATTTGAGTTCGACAAGCACTTCTTCGGTACTGTTATACACACCATGTTTGATCGCGTTTTCGAATAATGGTTGCAGAATCATGTTCGGCAGACGGACATCAAGACAACTGTCGGGCACAGTGGAATGGTAACGCAGCCGGCGGCCAAAGCGTACTTTTTCGATATCAAGATAACGTTCGGTATTCTCAAGTTCCTTACGCAGCGTAGTGGTTTCATTCTTATCATGACTCAGCGAATAACGTAAAAAATCGGAGAGTTTGATAACCATTTCCTGTGCTTTTTCAGGACTTGTCATGGTAAGCGAACTGATTGAGTTGAGGCTGTTGAACAAAAAATGCGGGTTGATCTGTGATTTAAGGGCATTCAATTCGGCTTCTTTGACAAGGTTGTTCAGGTCTGCTTCATTCTTCAGTTTTTGCTGCAGATCTTCATAATACAAAATCATATAATAAAGCAAAACAAAAATGAGATAAAAGAATGACCCGATGATGACACGCCAGGGCAACGAATTGTTTAGGAACTCAAGATAAGGTGCGTTGCTGGCCTCCAGACTTGAAACAATGAAATAACCAAGACTTAACCACAAGGCAATCGTTACGATAGAAGCGATCAAGTGGTTGGTAATTATATCGAACAGACTTTGTTTGTCTTTGATATTATAACGCAGAACATACCAAAGATTGAATCCAATAAGCGCAAAAAGCGCGTTGAAAACAACAGCATCGGTAAGGCTCGCGAACAGGTCAATATCCTGATAATAATTTAAAATGGCCGTTTGGATCAGCATCAGGGCTGCCCAAACGACCATGTAAATCATCATGTAATTACGGTTTTTCGAAAATGGATTGAGCATAATTCAGTGCTGTTATGTTGTTTTACCGGATTGATTTACAGATTAGTAGCTTTTAATTTCGACACCACCGAATAAAACTACACCTTTGATAACCAATAACTTTTCATTGTTTCTGACTGTCGGGAAAACCCGTTTATCAGTCGATCCACCAAAAATAGATACTACTTCAGATTTCACCTGCCAGTCTTCGGGCACAATGAGTTTTGAACCGCCGAAAAGGATAAACAAATCGATGTTGCAGGTTTCAGCTGGTTTTGCATTTTTGAGATCGATATCAGAGCCACCGAAAATTGCTGTGATACGTCCACCTCTGAAATTATCGCTTGCTACACGCACATTACCACCGCCAAACACAGCAAGTTCATCAATAAAATCTTCAGTTCTGTTTGATTGCCTGTCTTTTGGAATAGTATCATTGGTTTCAGCAGCATGAAAATTACCAGGAAACTGATATTTCTTTTCATTTTTTCTGGTGATAATCAGGATGCCTATCCCGATCAAAACGGCTGGCCAGAAAATGGCACTCAATCTGATGCTGTGATCCATCAGATCAGGAAGCCAGAACAAAAGTCCCAGACCAATTAGTATATAACCTGTTACACGGTTTTCACGGTTCGTGAGTGTGATTACGCCAATTCCAATCAATAATGTTTTCCAGGAGAAAATGTAATAAGACATATCGAAAGGTAATAATTCGGCCCTATCGAGTAAAAGCAGTGCGCCGGCTGCGATGAGCAGCAAGCCTGCTACGAGACGTCTGTCGATTGAAGTGTTTTTAGTTTCCATTTTAATTACGTTTTAATATTTTTTGTCATTCGATTCAACCATAGAATCTGAGGCAAATGTATATATACCAGCCATTACCGTAAACAGAAAATAGGTCAGCAGGCGAATATAGTCGGTGAATGGAGGTGGTTGATGGGTTGATAGGTTGTCTGGTTGATGGGTTTATAGGTTGAGGGGTTGAATCTTCTGCTTTACAAATAAACTTGTTTACTTTTGCAGGAAATAACATCCCTGATTACTATGAAATTCGGATTAATATATATCACTGTCGTAATTCTTATTACATCGTGTAATGGAACTACACAAAAAACAGGTTCAAAACAGGCAAAAACTCCAGAAAAAACTTTGCAGATACCTGTTTTCAATGCCGATTCTGCCTATCGTTATGTTGCGCAACAAACTGCATTTGGTCCCAGAATACCCGGATCGGAAGCACATCGGAAATGTAGTGACTGGCTGAAAGTAAAGCTTGGTATGTATGCCGATCAGGTTCTTGTGCAGGATTTCAGGGCACGTGTGTACAACAAAACTTCGTTCGATGGCAAAAATATCATCGCTACCTTTAATCCTTCTGCAAAAAAAAGGATATTACTATCAGCACACTGGGATTCAAGGCCTTATGGTGATCACGATCCTGATCCTGCCAATCACCGTAAACCTATCGACGGAGCCAATGACGGAGCAAGTGGCGTGGGTGTGCTGATCGAACTGGCGCGTCAGCTGAAACTTCATCCGATTGATGCAGGCATTGGAATCGATATTGTACTTTTTGATCTGGAGGATTATGGCCCGCCCACCGATGAGCGTACCGGCGGCGATAACAATTTCTGGGCTTTGGGTTCACAACACTGGGCAGCCAATCCACATATTCCAGGTTACGATGCGCAGTTTGGCATTTTGTTAGATATGGTTGGGGCGAAGAATGCTGTTTTTCCCCGTGAATATTTCTCTATGCAATACGCTTCATGGGTTGTCGATAAAGTATGGAAAGTTGCGTATGATCTGGGTTATGACGAGGTTTTTGTAAATAATCCGGGTTCACCTGTTGATGATGATCATTTGCCTGTAAATGAAATAGCAAAAATCCCGATGATTGACATCATCCATCTTGATCGGAACAGCTCCAACGAAACCTTTTTTGAACACTGGCATACTGTAAACGATAACCTCGACAAGATAGATCCAGCTACTTTAGGAATGGTAGGTAATGTGTTGGTGCATGTGATTTACAACGAGTAATTAGTCCATAAAGTTGGGAATTTGATTCAGAATGTTCGGGTTCGAGGTTTCGATAAGATGAAAATCAGGAGTGTACTGAGGTACAT
>CAJBPB010000318.1 GCA_903957365.1 uncultured Bacteroidota bacterium | reverse complement strand
CCAAACTTATGATGATTTATAACTTATTAGAGGACTCCATCTGCAATTGCAGGTAAGCAGTGCCGCTAACAATAAAATGCCACAAATAGTTTAGGCACTGATTTATATATACATAAACAACTAATTACAAAATTTTATGGCTTTCACAACCAAAGTAACATTCGTCCCGAGAGATAGTGGTGAAAAATCAGTTTCATTTGATATGGTAAATTATGGTCTCGATAACATCCTCCACGAGCATACCCAAACCGAAACACCAGGCATTGTTCTGTTCGAATCTTTAACTTTCAGAGAGATTGGCTCTCACTATTTTGATTATGTGGCTACTGTAGATTTTGAGGAGTTTCTCGCATACCACCCAATCCACCACAAACCTTCTTATTTGCCAAATCATCTTAACGATTTTCTTGAAAAAGAAGTTAATAAAGTACGTTACAATTGGGTGATTATCGAAGTCTATGAATGGGAAAGTTGGCTGGATTAACCTGAAATTTGGTTACTGTTTAAAAAACATAAAAAATAATATTTGTAGAATGAAGAAAATTATTTACATCGATATGGACAACGTTTTGGTCGATTTCCAAACAGGAATTGACCGCTTAGACGAGAAAACAAGACTTGAATTTGAAAACAATCTGGATGATGTGCCAGGTATTTTTGGATTAATGGATCCCATGCCCGGTGCATTGGAGGCTGTGCAAAAACTCTCTGAACACTTCGATTTATATGTATTATCAACCGCTCCATGGAAAAACCATTCAGCCTGGACCGATAAAGCTAAGTGGATTCAAAAATACTTTGGAGATCATAAGGAAAGTCCATTTTACAAAAGACTAATCATTTCACATCATAAGAACCTGAACCACGGTGATTTTTTAATCGATGACAGGGAAAAGAATGGTGCAAAAGATTTTACCGGTGAATTAATTCGTTTTGGTTCAGTAGAGTTTGAAAACTGGAAATCTGTAACTGACTATCTTTTAAATAAATAGAAACATTTCAAATAGACACTTGATTATTTGAACACGTTTATACATAACGTTTTCTGAAAAAATAGATAATTTCAACAAACCCTAAACTAATGGAATTAATAATACCTTTCAAGGAATCTGAATTTTCAAAAGATGGGACACACATCACATCAGATAAATTTATCATGGAGCTTCAACGTGAATGGGAAGAAAAATTTCACGATCAATTTAATCCTTTTTACGCCAATGTTCTCGAGGGACATCCATTAGCGATGTGGAGGCTGACACAATATATGGAGTCTGGCGAAGAAACTAATTATGATTTTGGTATGGAGTTGATCGATGGTGAGATTGATATCGATACCAATCTTAAAATTGAAAAATTTGCGAAACTACATACTGTTTACGCTATTGGTTCTCAATTACATGATGATGATGACGAACCATTGCTTCTAATAAAGAATGATGCTTTAAATAAAAATATTCTTGTTCTTAAATATATCCCTGATAATGATGGAGATGAAAACGAAATAACCACTCGACCTGTTTCTGTTTCTTCTTCGATCTAACAGTATAAGATGTATTTTTTAGAAGTATTTGACATTGATTAATTAACAAAAAGGTAATTATGACAATAGACGAACTAAAGCAGAAGTATTCGGGAGAAGAACTTACTTCAACTTCTGGCAATAAGAAACTTAATTATGAAGTCTTTTCACCATTATTCCAAAATCTATTTGAGAGTAAAGTGGTTTATTATGAGCGTTTTACAGGAATTGTCAGATTAGATGATATTCGAATTGATTCGAATAATTTCCATGCAAGAGCTTCACTGGTTTTTTTGATGAATGATGTTCGCAAAAGATATAAACCTATTTCAGACCATTGGGAAATTGGTTCAGACTGGGCATATCTCAGGCTTGTTGGCAATGGTATTGCAGCTTATTCAAGTTGGATGATTTGGCCTGATCCAGAATTTGTTGCTCAAGTCGAAAAATTAATCAAGGCAGATAGAATAAAGGAAGCACTCAATCTTACCGTTTTTGCAGAGTAACTTATCGCTTCATGCATGTGAAAATATCAAAGAAACAACAGTTCGTTCATGTTTCATTGATTTTAATTCTCTTTATATTACTTCCGTTTTATAGAAGATGCAAGTTAAATTATTCAAAACATGTAATATAAGTCAATTTCATATCAAAGGAGATATATACTACTGTTTATGCAATTTATCTCCATAAAAATATTTTAGTCAAGGTCGCTTTGGCGGCAATGACTGTTCCTTAATTTCCATTTTTATTATGTTGAATTGCCTTTAAAGCGCCTTCGGTTGCTTCAATTTGTCATGGGGTTAAGTGTCTTGGTGGGGTCAAATTGACCGCAAACCCTGACTTAAAATTTTTATTCCGATGCATCATGTATGTCATATACAGTAGTATTAACATGGTGTGCCTGGTACCGAAACAAATCCCATAGGCAATGGGTGTTACAAATGAAGATTGCAATCCTTACACCATCAGGATTTACAGATTATGCTTTGCTGAAAAGCAAGTGTGATCAGATCCTGATCAACAGATTACCCCAGCTCAATATCATTACCTGGGGAATGAATTCCAATGAGAACCTTGTGCGCAGGTATGCGCATGAGCGTAATGTGAGTTGTAAAGTGGTGAAATCATTTTACAACCAGAACATGAAACGTGCGGCCAGTAAACGTATGAAGGTCATCATGGATTGGGCGGATCATTTTATCCTGTTTAACGATGGGACTTCTCCTACGATCAATAAACTGATTTTGGAGGACCTGAACAAACCAACTCGTATTATTCATCTTGACAGCGTGCCTGTTGCTAAAACAAATCTCAAAGGCATGAGTGACAACCAATGAAAGAGTACAAATCACTTATACCTAAATTCAGTATCGTGAAAGAGAAATCTGATTTCAAGAAGGTTCAGATCAAGACTTCAAGAGAATCGTATGATTATATGAAGGAATTCTATGTGGGTTCTATGGAAATCTATGAATCATTCTTTATCATTCTTCTTAACAGAGCCAATAACACGATTGGTTATGCGATGATCAGTCAGGGTGGGATCACCGGAACAGTGGTTGATCCTAGGATTATTGCCAAGTTCATCGCTGACAGTCTGGCTACCGGATTGATCATGGGTCATAACCATCCTTCGGGAAACAAGTTTCCGTCCGAACAGGACAAGTCTATTACAGCCAAGATCAAATCAATGGCTTCTTACTTTGATACCAGTGTACTGGATCATATCATTCTTACTGAAGATGATTATTATTCTTTTGCGGATGAAGGTATGCTGTAAGCAATCTTTTTAATTATTCATTACTGAATGGCACGTGGACAGATCCAACCGTGCTTTCAATACTGAATATTAT
>CAJBPB010000317.1 GCA_903957365.1 uncultured Bacteroidota bacterium | reverse complement strand
GTAGCAACCATCACTTTTACTGAACCTGAAATAAATGCATCCTGGTTCTCGCTCTTCTCTTTAGAATCCATCTTACCATGGTAAGGTTTTGATATGAATCCATCCGCGGTGAGTCTTTCAGCCAATGCATAAGCTTTTCGTGTGCGTGAAACATATATGATGGCAGGGCAATCTTTTTCTTCGATCAAATCTCTGACGGTAGCATATTTAGCTTCTTCATCCCCCTTTTCGAAGACTTTATAATGAAGATTAGTCCTTGAAGCTTTTGAAGAAAATACAGTTAAGTCGAGATTAAGCTTTTCTTTAAAATAGCCACAAATATCTTCTATAACTTTTTGTTTGGCCGTGGCAGTAAAACAGGAAATTGGGATTTTATCTTCAAGATTCTTCTTTTTTTGAATGGAAAGAATGAAGTCGCCAATGTAAAGATAATCTACTCTAAAATCCTGACCCCATGATGAAAAGCAATGCGCTTCATCTATCACGAACCGAACAATTTTTCTGCCCGATAAAAGGTGTTCAATTGTTTTTGAACGAAGTGATTCCGGTGAAATATACAATATGGATGCTGAGCCATCAGCCACCCTTTCGAATGATTTAGCTCTTTCGATAGGATCGAGAAGTCCATTAATGGTTACGGCATCCGTAATACCGCTTTTTTCGAGGTTATCCACCTGGTCTTTCATCAGAGACTGAAGGGGAGATATAACCACTGTGAGCCCTTTAGCTGTTTCACCTGCCATCAGAGCCGGAACCTGGAAAGTGATGGATTTACCACCTCCAGTAGGGAAAACAGCCAACAACGACCGGTTGTCAACAGCTGCTTTTACGGCGTTTTCCTGAAGTTTTTCACTGGCATACGTACGGAAATCACTGAACCCAAAAAATCTTGTGAGTGCCTTATGTATATCTAATTTTTCGTTGCAATACTCACATCCTGTAATGCAAGGTTTATTCCTTAACAGATACATGATCCTTTCAACATCCGGATAGTTTTTTAATACCCATGGAGGCGTAATTGAATAGCGGTTATGTGCGTTGATCAGCGACAAGCAGTACGCTAATTCAATCGGATGTTCAGCAATGAGTTTGTTAATATCCGCATTTTCGCAGATTTCACCCTTAAATGTATTTCTGATAAATGGTTCAACGGCAACAGGTTGGGGTGCAAAAGAAAGAAATGAGAAAAAAGAACGAAATTCCCTGAAATCTTTCAGAAGCAAAAAATAGATGATTTTAATATCGTTATCCAGTCTGTTGAATGCAGTAGTTTCATCAAAAAAAAGTTCTTTTGCTTTAATAGAATCATTTAAAGGGTTGTTCAAATCATCAGACTGAAGTTTGTCATCTTTTAGTAAAGCATGATATGGCCGGGAAGGAAACAGGAGAGGAGAGAAGTACAAAGTGTCAATTACATTTGCCGGATTAATCTCCGCATTTGTAACAGCGTTTTGAATATAGTTTAAATCGTGTTTATATATGTTGTGACCACAGATATACTTAGAGCCTTTGATGAATGAAATAAAATCAGATATCTTATTTGAATGAAAAGAATTTCCATCAGCTGTTATAGCGCCAACATCAAGAATTTTTCGGCTTTTAGGTTCAATTTCGGTATCAAAGAAAGAGATGGAATCCATTTAAAATCTAACAATTTCAAAATAAAGATGAGTATCATGCAAAGTTAAATAAAGAATTTAATGTTGTAATAATAAATATTTAGAGATTGCCGGTTAGATTGTTATATG
>CAJBPB010000316.1 GCA_903957365.1 uncultured Bacteroidota bacterium | reverse complement strand
TGCGCATTAGTGACTGGAGTTCAGACGTGTGCTCTTCCGATCTGGGTTGATGGGTTTGTTGTTAAACTTTCAAATTAGCAAATTGTCGAATTGTCGAATTTGTAAATTTTCGAATTAATATAATATGGCCTTAATCAGAAGTGTTAAAGGAATATCTCCAAAATTTGGTAAAAACTGTTTTTTTGCAGAAAACGCGACCGTTGTTGGGGAAGTGGAGATGGGTAACAACTGCAGTGTTTGGTTCAACGCGGTTGTGCGTGGTGACGTTCATTACATCAAAATTGGCAACAATGTCAATATTCAGGATGGTGTGATTATCCATTGTACTTATCAAAAGGCTCCGGTAAACATTGGTGATAATGTTTCTATTGCGCACAATGCCATTATTCATGGATGTACCATCGAAAGTAATGTATTGATTGGCATGGGCGCTATCATCATGGATGGGGCTGTGATTCAAAGTGATTCGATTGTGGCTGCAGGGGCATTGATAGCCAAAGATACCATCGTAGAATCGGGCAGTGTTTATGCCGGTGTGCCTGCCAAAAAAATCAAATCAATAGATAAAGCCCTGCTCGAAGGTGAAGTACACCGCATTGCAGCTTCTTACACCATGTATGCCAGCTGGCATGATGAGTCCATTCAACCTGTAAACGGGGAATAATACTACCAAACGGTCAACTTTTCGATTACAAAATAAATCTGGGAAATATAAACTTCAACCTAATATTATTACCAGAAATTCTATGACAAATTCCTCAGTTGAACACCATCCTCTTCCTCCGTTTTTACCAACAGAGGCCAAAGTATTGATCTTGGGAAGTTTTCCACCTCAAAAAATCCGCTGGTCCATGGATTTCTATTATCCAAATCTACAAAACGATATGTGGCGGATTATGGGAATGATTTTTTACTCGGATAAAGATTACTTTTTAACTTCTGACAAAAAAAACTTTGATGAGCGCCAGATTAAATTTTTCTGCACAGAAAAAGGTATTGCAATCAGTGATGCTGCTTCAGCAATAATAAGATTAAACAACAATGCTTCAGATAAATACCTTGAAATTGTTCAACCAATCAATCTGGATTTCATTTTTACACAAATTCCTCATTGCAGGGCTATTATCACTACCGGACAAAAAGCAACAGATACTTTACTGGAAATTCTTAAGATTGCAGAACCGAAAATTGGTTCATTTACAGCATTTTCTTTTGCGGAAAAAGAAATACGACTGTATCGTATGCCCTCATCATCAAGAGCCTATCCAAAATCTCTGCCTTATAAAACTGAAATATATAAAGCGATGTTTGATGAACTTGGCATCATTTAGCACTTAACATCCTAAATTTGATCTATATAATCAGCAAAATATCAATTCGTATTCACTTTTGATGACTGATCGCTTATGAAACTATAATAAAAGCCGCCTCGTTTTCACAAGACGGCTATAATCTGGTTTAATTATCTCTATTTCAATTTTAATTTTGCTTTAACCTGGGCAGTAACATTGTCAGCACTGGCTCCAACATGAAGCAAAACACCGGTAGCAGAATCCAGGATATAGGTATAACCCTGTTCTTTACCAACATCTTCAATCGCTTTTTTCACTTTATCAATAACCGGGGTAAGCAATTCGGTTCTTTTATCAGTAAATTCCTGATCTGCGCTTTGTTGAAACTCCTGAATACGGGTTTGTAAATCCTGAATTTCTTTCTCTTTTGATTGTTTAATCAGATTTGACATGGTAGCCATATTATTCTGATAATCAGTGATTTTCTTTTGATATTCGGCAGCCATTACACGCAGTTCATTTTCGAGTTGCTGTTGGAATTTCATCAGATTTACTTCAACACTATCGCGTTCAGGCATCAAACCCATTATTTCGTTTGAATCGATATACCCAATTTTCAGTGATTGTGCGCTCGCAGCACCGCCAAAAACGAGCAATGCAACAAATAGGAATGCTTTGGTTAAGATTTTCATTTTCTGTCAGATAGATGTTTATACTAAGTTTAAGTGGCAAATTTAGGAATTATTTCAATTCTATTACAATTTATAAGCCAAACTTTGGCTATTAACAAGCTTTAACGTTGTTTACGATCTTCTTTACGAACTGTTTGCATCACGGTTCCAATCTGATCAAGCACATCATCGCTTATATCGTTCTTTGGACTTGCATACAACATCGTTGCTCCCGAAGCCTTATCGAAGATAAATGCGTAATTCCGTGTTTCAGCAAGTTCCTGAATCGCATTGTAAATCTTTTCCTGAATGGGCTGAACCAATTCTGTACGTTTGACATACAAATCACCTTCTGGTCCAAAATACTTCATTTGCAAGTCTTTCGCTTCTTTTTCCTTTTTCAGGATTTCCTCCTGGCGTTTCTTTTTCAAATCTTCCGGAAGTAAAACTGATTCAGACTGATATTCACGATACATTGTTTCCACTTTGGCAAACATCTCTTTAATTTCAGCTTCCCATTTTGTCGATAATGCATTCAGTTCTTCCTGTGCATCATTATATTCCGGAATATTCGATAAAATGTATTCACTGTCAACAAAACCAAATTTTTGGTTCTGCTGTGCTGTAAGCTGCATGGAAGCAAACACAAGCAATGCAACTACGATAATTTTCTGTATTGATTTCATATTTCTTGATTTTTTACGAATTATACTTCAAAAAACCTGCCAAACTTTATTTAATCAATCGATTGGTTGATTGAGAAATGAAACTGACTTCCACTGGCTGACGGAATACCTGGTACATCATCAAATCCATAGCCCCAATCTAGCCCAAGCAAACCAAACATCGGAAGAAATACCCTGACACCGGCTCCTGCCGAACGATATACGCTAAACGGATTGAAGAAATCAAAACCTAACCATGAATTACCGGCCTCAACAAAAGTAAGCGCATAAATTGTTGCACTTGGGTTGAGAGACAATGGATAACGCAATTCGAGTGTGTATTTACTAAAAATATTACCTCCAACATTTTTATCCTTATAATAAAGTGGTGTAATAGATTCGTTGGTATAACCACGCATTCCGATAATTTCACGACCGTCGAGATTGTTATATCCGGATAATCCGTCTCCACCCAGATAGAAACGCTGGAATGGAGTGACACCAATTTCAGGATTATAAAAGCCCAGGAAACCAAATTTTACGCGTGTTGCCAGTACAAGTTTTGGCGCTGTTTCGATATACCAGGAAGTGCTTAATTTCCATTTGTGGTACTCAACCCATTTATAACGATCATTTTCACTCATCGCCGCATAATCCTTATCATTAAACAAAGAATACGGAGGAGTTAACTCAAGTGACAAAGAGAAGTCAGAACCTGATTTTGGGAAGATAGGCTGACTAATTGAACTGCGGCCAAGATTTATATTGTAGCTGAATACATTGAAGAATCCGGTACCAGTTCCGACATTAAAAATAGTGGAATAATTTTTCAGATCATAACGCATAAGATTAACTCCTTGATAAAGAGTAAAATAGTCATCAGGCCATTTTAATCGTTTACCAATTCCTACAGTTACACCGTTGGTTTTAAAAGTGGCTATATTGATATCTGTTCGCGGTAAACCATTTGAATACATTGAATGGAAATACGAAACAGTTAGTGAGGTAGGTTTTTTTCCACCAAGCCAGGGTTCAGTGAATGAGACACTATAATTCAGGTATCCCTTTCCATAGGTTTGAAAACGGATTCCAAGCTTTTGACCATCACCTGATGGCACAGGTCGCCAGGCTTCTTTTTTAAAGACATTTCTTAACGAAAAATTATTAAATGACAATCCCAGGGTTCCGATAATACGTCCATAACCCCAACCACCTGATAATTCAATCTGGTCAGCCGATGTTTCTTCCACAGCATATTCAATATCAACAGTTCCATCAGTCATATCAGGTTTTACATCAGGAACAATGTTTTCAGCGTTGAAGTAACGCAGGTTTGCCAATTCGCGGGTTGTCCGGATAATATCTGAACGACTGAAGAGCATTCCTGGCCGTGTTCTGAGTTCACGAATTACAACATGATCATTTGTCTTGGTATTTCCCTTAATCGTAACATTTTTAATACGGGCCTGCTTTCCTTCACGCACACGGATTTCAAGATCAATTGAATCGTTATCAACAAGCACCTCGACAGGATCTGCGTTAAAAAACAGATACCCATCGTCCATATATAATGAACTTACATCATAACCATTTGGATTATAGGTCAGATTGGTTGTAAGTAACTCTTTGTTATACACATCACCAGAAGAAATTCCCAAAATAGATGAAAGCATTTTACTGTCATATTTGGTATTCCCAATCCATTCAATTTTTCTGAAATAATAACGGTTTCCTTCAAGCACACGTACTTTAATGCCAATATTCTTTGAATCCACATCAAAAATAGAATCTGAAAGAACAATGGCATCACGGTAACCCTTTTCGTTATATTTGGCTACAATATTTCCAAGATCATCTTTATATTTATCTTCTAAGTACTTGGATGATTTGAAGATACGTGGTTTGTAGTTATCCAGAAAATATTGTTCAATGCCTTGCAATGCTTTCCAGGGATGCAAGGCAACAACTTCTCCTAAAGTGTTGATAACAAGCGGACCAAGGGGTGTAATTGGATTAAGTGTACCACGTTGCTTTGTATCTTTCATGGCTGCCCGAACCTGATCGTCGCTGAATGCAGAATTACCTACTATTTCAATGGTTTTTATCCTGACTTTCGTGTTTTTATCAATAGTGATAACCAGATCCACATAGTTTTCACGCTGAGGGTCAGGTGTTTGTACGATATCTACTTGTGTATTTAGATACCCTTTTTCAGAGAAATGGTCGATTATAATATTTTTTGTTTTAATAAAAAGGTGGTCTGTTGCAACATCGCCTCTTGTAAGATTGATTTTGGTACGAATATCGTCAGCTTCAGACTTACGTAAGCCATTAAAAGTGAACTTTGATACACGGGGCCTTTCTTTAAGTTTTAGTTGTAAGAAAATTAAATTTCCCTGAATATCAGTGGCTGAAATACCCACATCTTCAAAGAGTCCCTGATCCCACAATTTTCTAACAGCTTCTGTAATCTTATCTCCAGGCACTTTTATTTTATCACCAACATTTAACCCTGACAGCATGATCAAAACGTTCTGATCAAGATATTTAATTCCATCCACTGTGATACCGCCTACTTCGTAATCTTTTTGTTTGGCATAATCGAATGGAGAAACATCAGAACCAATTGCAATCTGGGCCTTTGTTTCAATATTTCCTAAAATAACCAGTGTTAACGTTGCTGCAAAAAGCAAAAGATTCCGGTTAAACAATCGTTCTATCCTCATTCTAAATTTCCTACTTAATAATTTGTTCGCTTGTTTTTCCAAATCTTCTTTCGCGACACTGATAATCTAATATTGCTTCGTATAAGTCTTCTTTTCTAAAATCAGGCCAGAGTTTTGTTGTGAAGTACAATTCCGTGTATGCGATCTGCCAGAGCATGAAATTACTTATGCGTGTTTCGCCACTTGTGCGGATTAAAAGTTCGGGATCAGGCATTCCATAAGTTGTCAGAAGTCGTTCAATGCAATTTTCATCCACATCTTCAGGATTGCATCTTCCTTGTTTTACTTCTTCAGCCAGCAATCTGGCAGCCCGAACCAATTCCCATTTGCTCGAATAACTTAATGCAAGGGTCAAAGTCATGCGGTCGTTTGCACTTGTCTCCTTAATGGCCTTTAACAAATGGTTTCTATTGACAGACGGAAGGCTGTCAAGATCGCCGATTGCATTCAGTCTGATATTATTTTTATTCAGAGTTTTCACCTCAATATTGATGGTTTGCAACAACAAACGCATCAAAGCATTTACTTCAATTTTGGGACGGCTCCAGTTTTCGGTAGAAAAAGCATAAAGGGTGAGGTACTTTACTCCAAGTTCGGCAGCCGCTTCTGCAGTTTCCCGCACGGATGTGATCGCATGCTGATGGCCGAAAATACGGTGCTTTCCCTGACTTTTTGCCCAACGACCATTACCATCCATTATGATGGCTATATGGCTTGGAAGTCGGTCAAGGTCTAGTTTCTCTTTTGCACTCATAATCAATCTTCTGCCAATTTATTTAATATTTTTCATTTTTATTAAAGCCTTTACATGCTCCCGGATTAACCAGATCCAAACGATATGTAAGCGATATTCCAGTAAAATTGTACCAATCGTTTTGAAAAGTATTGGGCTCAGTTGCCATTAATCCATCAAAATCATCCCTGAATGATTTGTGCATCCGCCATTCAAAGGCAACACCCAAACGCTTATTCACACTGTATTTTACCCCTAAACCAAATGGAATACTAACATTTGGATTTTTGTCATTCTCATCCAGTTTCTTGTAAAAAAAAGTTGATATTCCACCAAAAATATAGGGACTTACATAAGATTTATTGCTTCCGGTGTAATAATCGAAAAAATTAAACTCAGCAACAACACTCACATCGGTAAGCCTGTCAATTAAATCTGCGGTTGTTGTTGTTACAGATGTTCTGAATGCCCAACGGGATGTAGAATAATAGCGACC
The DNA here is from genome assembly GCA_903957365.1 of uncultured Bacteroidota bacterium. Classification (GTDB taxonomy): domain Bacteria; phylum Bacteroidota; class Bacteroidia; order Bacteroidales; family F082; genus CAJBPB01. The sequence continues at coordinate 9,726 of CAJBPB010000316.1, read as the reverse complement.
AACTATTCCAAATGCAGGTTTAACATCTGAAAAATGTGTTGCCGGATTTAGATCATTTATTAAATAAGAACCTCCACCAAAAACACCTAGCTCAAGTGATTGTGCCTGAGAAAAATAGGTAAAGCCCATAAGTGTTAATACAAACATCAGTTTTTTGACCATATCAATGATTCCTGTTTTTTGTAACTAATTTACGCATAAGGTATTATCAGTGGTTAAACTCACAACAGGTATTTTAAACAGGATTTTCATTGCAAAATTAGGATTTTTTTCGAAAATGGTCGTTTCTAATTTCTGATATCAAGCCCCCAGAGCAATTTTTCGCGGATGGTTCCAAAAAAATCCTGTCCTTCCATATTTACCAATTTCACTCCAAAATCCGCCTTTTTAATCACAATATCAACACTTTGATCAATTAATGCGGATCGCGAATCCATACTTACTGTGTACTTATCATGTCTGCCAACAACTTTTAACCTTATGATACTTTTGTCGGAGATAACGATAGGCCTTACACTTAAATTGTGTGTAGCAATTGGTGTAATTACAAAATTCTCAGCAGTCGGCACCAAAATCGGACCTCCTGCACTTAATGAATATGCTGTTGAACCGGTTGGTGTGGCAATTATCAAACCATCAGCCCAATACGCATTTACGAAAGCATCATCAACAAACACATTGATTACGATTAAACTTGTTGTTTCTTTTCGAAATACAGTCAATTCATTCAATGCATAATTCAGGTCAGCAAAAAGACCAACCGGTGATTCTAACTGAAGCAATGATCTGTTTATCAGACTATAACGTCCCTGAATGATAAATGAAATCGCTTGCTCAATATTCTGTTTTGATACACTTGATAAAAAACCAAGACGCCCCATATTGATGCCTAAGACAGGTATTCCGGTTTCCCTGATAATGGGTAATACGTCAAGTAAAGTGCCATCTCCGCCAATCGAAAAGAGCATTTTTACGTCTTCATCTATGTCATCATGTGAGCTGAAGAAACCAATATTGGCAGGAAGATCAATTTCGGATTTTAACATGTCGAAATAAGGCTTATAAACAACCAGATCAACATGATTTTGCCGCAGAGTTTCTACCATTATCTTTACAAATGGCACCCTTTGTTCATCAAAGTTTTTTCCAAATAAAGCAATCTTCATGGTATTACATTGGGCAATTGATGCAAGGTTACGAATTAATCCAGTTGAACTGTTGGCTTTTAACAAAATTTAGGCTTCAGATTAACCTCTCTGAATTACAAATAAAGTCCAACAAAATAAACAGTATTTTCTATCGTATTAAATATTAACACTTTAAAAAATTATTTTATAATTACACATTAAATTGGCGCCATAAAATGAAGATAAACCCCTTTCTCACCAAACTGATTGACAGAATACTCCAGCCTGAAAACCAGATCGTAATAAGTTACCAGATCCAAACCCAATCCAGTGCCATAAATCAACTTATTTTGCAACCTGCTTGTTGGGTTATATATATTGTTATGCACATAACCAGCATCAAAAAGCAGATTAAGGTAAATCGCATAATGGATTTTATTGAATTTCTCTGTTTTTATCCAGGGCAACTTCCCATTTCTGGGTGCCAATAAACTATATTTCAAGTTATTCTTAAATAGTCCATAGTTCTGTCCATCAACTACATACAATTCGTTTGACCTGACAAACTCATTTCCATATCCCAACCCACGTGTTAAAATGAATGGTTGTTCATTTTTGTCTGACACCTTAATTGTCAAGCTTGATGCCCAGAAAAATCTTCGGGCCATCGGAAGGTAAAAATCAAAAGTTGATTTAATCGTGAAAATATCAGGCGATGTCTCAAAAAAACCAAGGCCCTGCTGCATAATTTCAGCATCAAAATAATGACCTTCCAAAGGATAGGGTTTACTGTCGCGATAATCGTGTTTGAATAAATAGGAAATTGTAAACATTTCAATTTCAGGAATATTACCACTTACAAAATCAGGATTCAGTTGAAGGACTGTATCTGCAAACTGGTAACTTTCATAAGAAAAAGCCAGATTATGCAAATTATGGATTCCGTCACGATAGCTTAATTTTATTTTTGAATAAAACTGGTTTAAAGCATATTGATTTTCGTCTTTATAATAAACATGCTTGTCGTATTCGGTTGCATAAGGTATTTCACGGCTCCGGGATTCTCCGATTTGAAATCCGATACCGAAATTTTGTTTCCTGGTTATATATGGTATCTCATATAACAGAAAGTAATTCTGATTATATCCGGCCCTGATCAGGATTTTTAATTTCTCATTCCTACCTCTGAAATTATTATGGGTTACATAAATTCCGTAGTTTACCTTTGAAAAATCTTTGGTTTTCCACCAAACATTGAAGTTACGGTCAGCTAATTCCAAAATAGGCAATGGCCAGATGTACCATCGTTCGGTGACACTGATCAAGACATTTTTCACAAGTTTGTTTACAACCGATTCACTCAAAAAAATGTCTACGAAATTAAAAAGAGAGCGGTTCAATAAATTCTCCTGCGATTGTTTTAATAAAATCTGGAATGATTCTGCTGTCAGTGTGTCACCTTGTTTGAAAACCAGTTCGCGAAAAATAATCCTATCCACTGTTTTCTTATTTCCCGAAAGCTTAATCTCACCAACAATAATCATTTCATCATTTTTCGAATACCCGACAGTATCATATAAGAATGAAATATGCTGTTCGTCAGCACTTTGAGAAAACCCAAAGAATGATAATCCAATGAAAAGAAAAATCAGACCGGATTTGATCATATATTCAGATAATTCATTAACAAATCATAACGTTTACGCAGATCGTCCTGATTGTCAGATTCGGAAAAGGAAAGTAAAATATTGTAGTTGTATCTGTTGAGTGTTTGTAAAATTGCAGTGATATCAACCCGGTTTATTTTTAAGGAAACCTCAATCCTCATCGAATCGGGTTCACTATGTATCAAAACACTTAAAATTTTTGCATCGTTCGATTCAATGATTCTTGCAATCTCTGACAATGAATAATCCTGTGAACTCATTTCTAACACAATTACACCTCCAGGCTCAGCCACAGACAAGGACTGCGCGAAATGTTCGAGTAAACTCTGTAAGGTAATGCTTCCCAGATAATTCTCACTCGAGTCAACAACAGGAATTAAAGTAAGTTTATATTCATACATGGTACGCATAACATCATATACGTATTGATAATCATATACATACGCCTTTGAAACTGATAAAGTATGATTCCCGATGGCTTCATTCAGATCATTGAAACTTAAAATATCAAACTCTGAAATAAGGCCCAATAATGCGAGATTATTTACAATGGGCATGTGCATCACCCTGTAATCTTCCATTGACTCAAGTCCTTCTCTGCCTGTATCGCTGGTTCTCAATGGCAAAACACCATCTTTCATCAAGTTTTTGGCAATTAGCATATCAGTTATCGTTTGAAAAGTCGTTTAACATCATGTTCATATAATTCTTATACCTGAAGGCTGCAATTTCTCCATTTTCAACAGCAACTTTTATAGCACAATCAGGTTCGTGCAAATGCGTGCAATTTGCAAAACGACATTTGTTCATACGGTCTCTCATTTCCGGAAATCGCTGTGAAAGTGTTTCCTGTTCAAACTCGTACAGACCAAATTCCTTAATCCCGGGAGTATCAACAATCCAACCACCCAAGTCTGTTGCGTGCATCTCAGCAAAAGTTGTTGTATGTTTTCCTTTGTTATGTACTGATGAAATTTCTCCTGTTTTAATTGTAAAACCAGGATTAATCGCATTGATGAGCGCTGATTTTCCAACACCGGAATGCCCGCTTATGAGAACAGTTTTCCCTTGAAGAATGTTTTTAAAATAATCTAAATTTAATCCTGTTCTGGCAGACAACTGCAAACAGGGATAACCAATGTCTGAATACACTTTGGTCAGATCATCCAGCAATTTCATCTGTATAACGTTGTATAAATCAATTTTATTAAAGACAACAACGGCGGCAATATGATAAGCCTCAGCAGTTACAAGAAAACGATCAATAAAACCTGTTGAAGTCCTAGGTTGATCAACAGTAGCTACCAGAATCGCCAAATCCAGATTCGCAGCTATAATATGTGATGCTTTTGAAAGATTGGTTGATTTACGAATTATAAAATTAACCCTATCATGAATATCGACTATAACACCTTTGTTTCCATCGGCTTCGGGTTCAAACGATACATGATCTCCAACCGCAACCGGATTTGTTGTGCGTATTCCCCTGATTCGATATTGTCCGCGTAACCGACATTCAAAAACCGAGCCATCGTCAGCACGAACCATATACCAACTACCTGTTGACCTTAACACTAATCCTCTGAGCATCATTACTATATAAAAATAAACAACAAAATAACTGAAACGAAATTAAATTTTTATTTAATACCCTACGTTTTACTTTTCGCATTCGGTTACAAATGAATTCAATTGAACCAAATTCTTTTTGAGTGACCTTAACAACAAAATTTTCAAATAAAAATTATTCAATAAAACAATAAATAATTTTTAAATTATCAAGCAACTAACTTTAAAACAACATCTTATATGAGTAATAAAAAACAACCTAGAATATAATTCTTTCAACAACTTGTTTGAGATGCACCATTCTACAATTGAATTTGCATTATAAATCTGGTTTTTCAGATTTGAATTTGCAAAAAAAAATTATTCAAAATTGTAATAACGTATTCAAGATTAATTAATTTTGAATAATAAACCTAACTCAATAATATACCTGACCATGCAAACTTACATGATCTTAGCCAGTTTACAAGCCCCCATCTTATTGCTTATTTTTTTATCATATCTGAAGTTTAAATTTAAAATTTCAGATTGGAAATATATTTTAAAGAGTGTAATATTTGGTTTGGGCACAATCGTATCGCTCCTTTTTATTGATGCAATAATGCAATCACTTGGTTATGATCAGCTTAATAACCTAAAACGCAGTGGATTCTATTCGTTTGTTGTGATCGGTGCCGGGTCTGAAGTTGGCAAATTTATTTTGTTAAGGTATTATTTCCTGAGAACAAAATCGGTAACTGGTCCGATGGCCTGCATTATTTATTCAATTATTATTTCGTTGAGTTTCTCAGTGGTTGCCATACCACTTTATATTTATGGTGTATTCTCAAATGTTCCGCCCAGCCTTTTCATTTTTACTTTTCCACTCGCCAATATAATTTTTGCGACAATCAGTGGCTTTTTTATTGGATTAGGAAAATTACGCAAGAACAGATTCATCGATTCCATGACCGGATTAGGTGCAGCTAGTTTCTTTCATGGGTTTTTCTATTTTGCGAATCTGACCTCTGACAGAACAATCCTGTTACTTTTTGGCATCGGGGTATTTTTTATCGCAGCTTTACTTGGGGTAAAATCGATAAACATGAAACGTACAGAGGAAGAAGAATCAAATGAATCCTGAAGTTTTAAATTTCGGTATAAGTTTTTGATTTAAAGCAATTTATACCTTTTACCAGGCAAGGCACTGATTATTCCATCAAACTCAAGGGTAAGAAGACAACCGGCAATTGTTGAAACAGGCAATTGTGATTTAACCATTATTTCATCAATGGTCGATTCTTTTTCCTGCCCAAAAACTCCGAGAATCTTATTTTCATCTTCACTAAAATCTCTGAATAGTTTCTTTTGAACATTCTTACTTCCCTTCGGAGAGTCCCACCGCATGATATAACGAATATCATCAGCACTCTCGATCAATACAGCACGATTCGTTCGTATAAAATAATTGCAGCCTTCACTGTACAAATCTCCGATTCTTCCCGGAAAAGCAAAGACATCACGGTTATAGGAATTGGCTATATCAGCGGTGATGAGCGCTCCACCCCTTTTGGCTGATTCAACTACAACCAATGCATCGATCATTCCGGCAACAATGCGGTTTCGGCGAGGAAAATTTTCACGGTCAGGAATTGTATTACTCATAAATTCAGTCAGCAAACCTCCGTTCTCCAACATTCTTTCGGCCATTCCCCTGTTTACATTTGGATAAATTCTATCTAAACCATGTGCAAGAACCCCAATTGTGGGTAATCCACACTTTAGAGCTGAGCGATGGGCAATACTATCAATTCCATAAGCCAGACCACTCACTATCATCACATTGTCGGTTGCTAATCCATCAATCAACTGCTCACAAATTTTTTTTCCATATTCGGTAGCACTTCGTGTTCCGACAATTCCCACGATCCGCTGCTGATTCAAATCGGCTTTACCAAGATTATAGAGAAGCATCGGGCTATCGGCGCAGTGTTGCAAACGCTTGGGATATTCCTTATCAAGATAGAACAAAGGTTTAATCTTGTTTTTTTCAATGAAAGAAATCTCCTCTTCGGCACGCTTCAATACCTTTTGGTTCAATATATTGTTCAAAGTGAGTAAACCTATTCCGGGAATTTTTTCCAGGGATTTTCTCTTCTCAAGAAAAACAGCTTCCGGACCACCACAATAGGCCACAAGCTTCTTTCCAAGCACATCACCCACACTCGGGATAAGTGTTAACCCTATTTTATGAAGTAATTGGTCAGTCATGTTGCCAAAATTACATGAATTTACGATATTTTTGCATGGTAATTTAAAAAATTGAACAAACAAAAATCTATTCTCATCTGTCCGCTCAACTGGGGCATTGGTCACGCAAGCCGGTGTGTTCCTATTATCCGTTATTTACAACAATTGAATTACAACGTTATAGTTGCAGCAGACCATAAACCAATGGCATTGTTACAGTTGGTATTTCCAGAACTGGAGTTTATCAGGTTTCCGGGCTATGAACCAAATTATAGTAAAAGCAATTCTTTGGTTTTGAAAATGTTAATTGAAGCACCTTCGATTATCCGAAGTTTCAAAAATGATGCGCAAGTATTAGATAAAATAATACAACAACACAGGATAGATGGATTGATATCAGACAATCGATTTGGCGCCTTTTCTTCAAAAATTCCTTCAGTATTTATTACCCATCAACTGTTTATTCAAACACCTAAATTGTTGAATTTCACGAAACCTGTGATCAACTATTTAAATTTCAATTATATAAAGAAATTCAATGAGGTTTGGATTCCCGATTTCGAAATGGAACCCAATCTTTCGGGAAATCTTTCTCATGGCAAGCTTTCGGGATTAAACGTTAAATATGTTGGTCCTCTGTCACGTTTTACTATTGAACAATATGATCAGATTGAGAACACAGAAAAGGTATATGATTTATTGGTTCTTTTATCGGGTCCGGAGCCACAACGCAGCATGCTTGAATCATTGATTTTAAATCAGTTAAAAAATGTAAAGCTAAAAACCATCATCATTCGCGGATTGCCGGGAGAGAAAACAATTCCTGAGAGCAGTGATAATATTACCATGAAAAATCATGTAAATCAAAATGAGTTACAAACACTCATATCAGAATCATCTCAAATTGTAGCCCGTGCCGGATATTCAACAATTATGGATTTTGTTGCTTTGAAACGTCATGCGATTCTGATTCCAACACCTGGTCAGACGGAACAATTGTACCTGGCTGAATATTTGGGTAAAAACGGCCAGTTTACCTTCATAAACCAGAAGGATTTTCATGTTTCAACGATCTCAAAACAAGCATCGGACAATAAAGTTTTTCAAACAAGCCAGGATGATTTGCTTCAATCAACAATACAATCCTGGCTTTCCTCATGGTAGATTGCTTTATATTTGCCAAAAAGATTCAAAATAGTTTATCTAGAATGTACGACTTCTTCGTTATGCTTGTCCTCAAAATGATCATTTACTTCAGTAAACTCACATTTTTCGGACTACACAAGCCTCAAATTCGAACTTTCTAAACAAAACTCAAGAATTTATGGACAGACTAAATATTATCTGAATATGCTCATTAACAAAGACATGAAAATGGCCGATGTTATACACCTCGACCATCATTTACTGCATGTAATCAACCGATTCAATATCCAGTTAGGGTTTGAAGACAAGACGGTTGAAACTGTTTGCAAGGAATATCAGGTAAATACTGATTTTTTTCTTGAAATAGTAAATACGTATCACGATCCCTCCTATTTCCCGCTAAAAAATCTCCAGCGCTTTAAACCAACCTTGCTTGTCGACTATCTTCAAAAAACACATCATTATTATTTAGGTATAAAAATTCCTGAAATTGAGCAATTTATAAATCAATTGTTATTAAATAACAAAATTGAGCCTGTTCATAGCAAGCTGTTGGCCGATTTTTTTCAAAGTTACAAAACTGAACTCACGACTCACATCACCAAAGAAGAACAAAGGGTTTATCCTTATGTTAAACGACTTGAAGGTTATTTAACACAATCAATTGACAAAGAATTAATTACAAAGGAAATAAAGGATTACTCTATTCAGGAATATGAGCAGGAACATGATGATGTTGAAGCAAAATTGTATGACCTTAAAAATATCATTATCAAGTATTTACCTTCACCAACAGACAGCAGTTTGTTTAATAAAATTTTGCATGACCTATTTGAACTGGAACGCGATCTGAATAACCATGGCCGATTCGAAAATCTGATACTGGTGCCTATTGTTGAAAAGATGGAAAAGGATTTACTTCAGAAAATTAAAAAATCCTGATTCCTATGCGTCGGCTGACTATCCTTATGATTGAGCAATCCTTCATTATCCGCGAAGGAATAAAAACGCTGTTAAGCCAGATGAATCAACCATTTACAATGGAAGAGATTGATTGGGTTGTTGCAGATCTGCCAAAACTTCTACGCAAAACAAAACCAAATCTTGTATTCATCAATCCTGTTTCGGTGGTACCTAATGCATTGTTATCACGAACAAATGATCATAAAATCTTATTTATCGGGATGATACATGGCGAAACTGAACTTAATATTATCAGTAAATTTGATATATGTCTGGATGTTTATTCAGATAAACAGACGCTATCTAAACAAATCGAAGAACTGATTGAAAAAAATATCGGAAGCTCCAAAGAAAAACAGAACAGTAATTTAAGTGAAAGAGAAACCAATATTCTAAAACTGGTTGCGCTTGGTCTGACAAACAATGATATAGGCGAAAAACTATTTATAAGTTCTCAAACTGTGATGACACATCGCAAAAACATTACGCGTAAACTAGGAATCAAAACCGTTTCCGGCCTCACAGTTTATGCAATTCTCCATAAAATAATCAAAGCTGAGGAGTTGTAATTCAGAGAATTACTCATTAAAAAACACTTATAAAACACTGGTTTATAGCTTTATATTGTTCAAAACCCTTCTGTCATTTACTGAATTCAATCCGGTAAAAATTCGTTTTTCATTCTAGTTTCGATCATCAATTCTTGTATCGTAAAGCGAACTTCCGTAACTTTGCCGCACTATTTAAAATGATTCTAACATTATTATTGCTATGGAAACTATTGGAATATTTTACGGATCTACTTCAGGAACAACCAAATCCGTTGCAGAAAAACTCAAAAAAATATTCGGTAACAATGCCGAAATACATGATATTAAACACACAAATAACGAATTAATCGAAAAATACACCAACCTGATTTTCGGAACCTCTGCCTGGGGCATTGGTGACATGCAAGATGATTGGGAGTCTTTTGTAGATAACCTCTCGGAAATTAATTTTACAGGAAAAAAGCTAGCTTTATT
>CAJBPB010000315.1 GCA_903957365.1 uncultured Bacteroidota bacterium | reverse complement strand
GAGTGATAAGCCCTTACAAAGTATCAAAGAACGTTTATCTGAATTGTTCATCAACCAAGCCTAATCACAACCAAAACCCAATCCAATTTCCATAGTTAAGTGCAGGGTACGGTTTCGTTCAATGTTTGGGTATATAAAAAGTTGGGCATTTCGTATCGAACATCTGTCAGCCTGCACAAAGCTAAATACGAGTAGCAAAATTCAATTTCAGCACTACCTGCCCGATTTTTTTATATATCGTGTTATACCATATGCTATGTTTTCTGTCGTTTAATTGTCATTTTCAGGCTGTTTCATTTTCCGAAATACTTTTGTATTAATGCCAGTAATTCGCTTTTGTTAATTGGTTTTGATATATAGTCGTTGCATCCTGATTCTATTGATTTTTCCCTGTCGCCTGACAGTCCATAAGCTGTTTGTGCAATGATGATAACCTTTTTGTTAAATTCCCTGATTTGCTTTGTGGCTTCGTAACCATCCATGCCGGGCATGCGAATATCCATCAGAATCAGGTCAATGTCCAGATTGTCGCGGCAAGCTTCAACGGCTTCAACCCCCGACCCTGCTTTTAACAGTACCTTGCTATACATTTTGATGTGATTGTCAAACAACATTACCGAAACTTCATCATCTTCAGCAATCAGAATTTTTAGTTTTCGAACAGCGTCGCTCTTTTCTGAAGGTGCAGATTGGAGGACGATGGTTTCTGCAGGTGGTTCAATGTTATATGGCAAGGTGAAATAAAATACAGAGCCTTTGCCTTCTTCGCTATCTACCCAGATTTTACCGCCAAGCATTGCCACATAAGCACTCGAAATTGCTAATCCCAGACCAGCACCCTGATGTGCCATTTTATCAGCAATATCGGCCTGAATAAAACGCTCAAAAATGGCTTCCTGCCTGTCTTTTGGAATTCCTATTCCTGTATCTTTTACATAAAATTCGAATTCCTGACCTTTATTTGTATACCCATATTCTATCGATCCTGAATTGGTATATTTTATGGCATTTTTAACCAGATTGGAAAGAATTCCAAGAAACTTCTCACTATCTGTTTTAATAATTGCTTCTTTATCAGACGTTAAGCATTTATATGAAAGATTGAGTTTTTTCTTATCAGCATCGAGTTTTAAGATATCGTAAACAAATTGCATCTGATTGTTTATATTCGTCTCTTTCAGATGAATATCCATTGTACCTGATTCTATTTTGGAAATGCTCACAATATCGTTTATAATATTGAGCATCCGATTTCCACTTTTCTCGATAACTTCGATAAACGTTTGCTGCTGTTCACCAGAAAGTTCGGGATCCTTCAACAATTCGGCAAACCCAAGAATGCCATTCATTGGTGTTCGGATTTCGTGGCTCATATTAGCAAGGAAAGCTGACTTGAGGCGGTCGCTTTCTTCGGCCTTTTCTTTGGCAAAAACAAGTGCTTCACTTATTTTTTTCTTTTCAACTATTTCCCAAGCCAAATATGCTAACAAAGAAATATTTTCAACATCAATTTGATCATATTCGGTTTCCTTATTTCCAATACCACAAATTGCTTTTACGATATCATCATAAATAATAGGAATCACTAATTCTCTGATTAGTTTGGCATGACCTTCGGGTAAACCTTTTTTGTGAATTAATGCTTCATAATTGTTATGTATTACAGGTTTACGTTCAGATAGGCAATCTACCCAAACACCTGCTTTATCAATCGGATAATGTAAACCTTTACCTTGTGCATTACAAAAATATTTTTTTGTGCCGGTTGACCAATTTTGTAACAATAAATTATTTTGGTCCTGTTCAACAAAGTGAAAAAATCCTATTTTGCTGTGGCTTATTATTTCAGCTGTATTTAGTGTTTCTTCGAGAATTTCATCAATAGTATGATTTTCAGAGAACTTGAGTAATTTTAATCTTGCTTCATTTATCCGGTTGTTGTTTTCGGCGTGTTCTTTGGCTGTAATAAGCTGTTGTTCGGCTTTTTTGCGCTCGGAGATATCTCTGGTAATGTTCATCAATGCAGGCTGGTTCTGATAATTTATCGGGATTACTTTTACCTCTACATCTATTTCATTCCCAGATTTATCCGTGATAATTGTTTCGAAATCAACACTGCCTTTCGCTTTAAGAGCTTCAAGCCTTTGAATCATAATATTTTCCGGAACTGGTGTTTCCAGTTCACCGAGCTTCTTAAGCATCAATTCTTCTCTGGTAAAACCAAACATTCCGCAAGCTGCATGATTAAATTCAATAAAGTCAGATGGTTTTCCATCAGTACCGATACTCAAAAGAGAAATACTGTCCTTGTTTGAATCGAAAAGCATCCTGTACTGTTGTTGATTTTCTTCCGCTTTTTCCTTGGCCTTTAGCAATTCAATTTCAGCTTTTTTTATTTTGGTGATGTCTTGTGAAATAACTTGAATTCCAAAAACTTTACCCTGTGAATCTGCAATTTTTGTATAGGTACTTAGAAACCATTTTTCATCATTTGGTAATTGAATGAAATCTTCATAAACTTTTGGCTCTGTTGAAAGAACTGCTTTTTGAAAACGATTAAAATAAAAGTCGGCTGCTGGTTTTGGGAATAAATCGAAGATCGATTTACCTATAAAATCTTCGGGATTCCCATTCATGTGTTTAGCAGCTATTTGATTAAAAGAAATTACTAAAGCTTCAGGACTGAAATATCCAATTCCAATTCCAGCATTTTCGTGCAACAGTTTATATTTTTCTTCGCTTTCTTCGGCTTTTTCTTTTGCGAAGATTAATTCCTGTTCTACTTTCTTTTGATCTGTGATATCCCAATTGGTGCCTATCATATGCTCAACCTGCCCATTGTCGGAGCGATGAATAGTTGCCAAAGCCCTGATATTATGGATTGAACCATCGGGCCATACAATCCTGAATTCGGTATCAAATTCTTTCACACCACTAATCGCCATTTGTATTTCAGCATCACTACGCACCATATCTTCTGGATGAAGCCCTGACCGCCAAGCCTCAAAAACACCACCGAAATCATTTTTACTGATTCCGTAAAGCGCAAACATCTGGTTATCCCAATATAGGATATTGTTAATAATATCATAATCCCATACACCCACACCGCCGGTACGCACGGCCAGAGATAAGCGGGCAGATAGGTGTTTTAGCTCTTCTTCTGCCTGTTTACGGTCAGTAATATCCGCATTAAAGCCATACCAGGTGATACTGCCGTCAGGCAACATTTCGGGTGTTGATCTGGAAAGAATCCATTGGATTTCTTTGCCGGGTATCTGCACTCTGAACTCACAGGTAAAGTAGGTAAGATGTTCGGCTGAGTACTCAATGTCGGCAATTACCCTGGTTGCATCTTCAGGGTAGATTACTTTACTGATTGGTGCAAAGTCGTTCAGTACATCTTCAGGGGAACAACCAAAAATATTTCTGATTCCTTCTGAAGCAATAGGCACATAATAACTGCCATCGGGTCTTCTTGTAAATTGAAAAATCAGGTCAGGCATTTGGGCTGAAAGCTTTCTGAACTGGATGTCCTTTTCGTGTATTTTTTCTTCAGCCAGCTTGCGCTCGGTAATATCTCTAATCACCGACAATATCCTTTTTCCGCCTCCTATTTCAGCAATTCTAAGACTGACCTCCACTGGGAATAAATTCCCGTTTTTCTTTTTTGCCAGCCATTCAAAAGTGTGATTACCTTCTTCGATAGTTTTACGGATATTATATAGCACTTTCTCATCGGTAAAAGGTTCGGCATTTGATCCGAGAGCGATTATATTTCCTCTTAAAATTTCTTCTTTGTCGGCATATCCATACATTTCGACAGCTCTTTGGTTACAATCTATCATCTGACCGGTAAGAGCGTCATTAATTAAAATAGATTCGTTGGTAGAATTATAGATTTCACGAAATTTTTGCTCGCTTTCAATCAGAAGCTCTTTTGTCTTCAACCGTTCCGAATTTATCAAAGCCTGAGCAACAATAGATGAGACGGTACTTGCAAAAGCTTCTTCATCCGATTCCCATTGCCTTTTGGGCCCTTTGTGTTCTAAACAAACTACCCCGGCCAGTTTTCCTTTTATCAGAATACCCGCATCGAGCATGGAAGTTATTTCATTTGGAATCAGGTAATTATCTCTCAGTTCGATAGTGCGCGGATCGTTTTGAACATCGGATGCATAAATCCGGCTTTCTTTTTGAATTGCAGCGAAATATGTTGGAATGTTTGCTGTGACTAATGTTGCGCCACTGCTCTGTTTCTTTGAAGAAGCTTCGAAAAGTGAATGGCAGTGAAGTGTTTTTTTATCTTCCGAAAGGAGCCAGACACTTGCCATTTCTACCTCAATCGTGGAAGAAAGAATTTTGGATATATTATTGAAACCTTCATTTAAATCGGTGCTCAAAAGCGATTCATCAATAGCTAAAACCGCCAGGGCTTCACGTTGCCGGTGGGCACGCATTTCACTTTCCTTAAGTTTTGCTTCGGCAAATTTGCGTTCTGAAATATCCTGATGTATTGCCACCCAAACATTTCCGTGTTGCGGGTGGTAAAATGTTGAAACATTGGCATAACACCAGGCAGCAGATCCATCCAGGCGGAGGTTTTTAATTTCGCCATGCCATGTTCCTGAAGTTTTCAGGGCCTGGATGATTTCGTTGGCAATTTCATCAGGACTTCTGTCGGTGGCCACATTTATAGTGCTGATATGTTTGCCGGTTAATATACCGGGAGCGGCCTTTAACATTTTCTCAATAGCGGGGTTGGCGTAAACAATTACACCATCTGAAGTACGGGTGAGCAGGACCCCCTCAGCCATATTTTCGACGATTCCGCTATGCAGCCGTAGATTCTCTTCGGACTGTTTGCGTTCAGTAATATCAATATTGAAACCCTGGAATTGTTTGAAATTCCCGTTCTCATCATAAATTGGTACGGCATGGCACCAGAAATCGCGATACTGACCCAGTTTGTTTCTTAACCTAAAATAATTTTCGTGCTCAGCTTTGTTTTTCAATGCATCCATCCAAATTTTTCCGGCAGCTTCAAGGTCATCGGGATGAACGTAATTTGTCCAGGTTTCAGGTGTTAACGTTTTGCTGGTATCTATTCCGGTAAAATCAATGTACGATTTGTTTACATAATTGTAGATTTCACCATCGAATGCCCAGATTTGAAAAGGTGAGCTTTCGAGAATATTCCTGAATTTTTGCTCATTTACTTTGATGGCTTCTTCTGCCTGTTTTCGCCAGGTGATGTTCTCGTGCATCAATACAAATTTATCAAATTTGCCAGTACTGTCTTCTAAAGGAAATAATATCGCGTGTATCCACAAAGGTTTGTCCGGGAATTCGGGGGAAATGTCATGAACATTATAGTACAAATCGGGGAAATGGACTACTTTTCCACTTTTGGCAAGCATGATTAATCTTCCAAGTTCGGAGCTTCTACTCTGAAGGTCGTTGAAAATAGAAAAGCCGGGAGGCGGAACAGCGCCAAAAAGTGCGGTATGCGAAGGATTTACTTTAAGTGTGAAACCTTCGGTGTCAACAATTTGAATCGACATCGGGTTTTTGTCAATAATGTCGTATAAAATACTTTCGGCTTGTTTTCGTTTGGTGATGTCCATGTATGTTCCAATTACACCTGCGACCTGACCTTTGGAATTCTTCAATGGACTTTTACTCGTCAATATAGTAGATATCTTTCCATCAGGGCTTGTTTGATGTTCTTCGATGTTTTTTTTGGAAGTTGCGCTTTTAATGACCTGTAAGTCATCATTGCGATACATTTCGGCCTGATTGCGCCAGATCATCTGAAAATCATCTTTACCAACAATTTCTTTTGGATCGGAAAACCCGGCATCGTTTGCAAATGCCTGATTACAGCCCATATATTTAAGATTTTCATCTTTCCAGAAAATACTTGCAGGAATAGCATTGATAATACCTTCAATGATTTGCTGGGATTCACGTTGTTGTTGCTCTGCAAGTTTATGCTCAGTGATGTCGTGTACAACCGTAAAACGATATTGTTTATCGGAGAGGTATATGTTTTCAGAAGATAGCAAAACATGTTTTATATCACCATGTTTTGTTTTTAAGCTGGCTTCTACATTGGTCGTGTTTCCATTACTATTTGCTTTCAGGAGTATTGCATTTATTGCTTCGGGGGTTAAAATCCCTAATTCTGATGGAGTTTTACCAATTACTTCATTTTTATCAAATCCAAATAAAGTATAAAATGCTTCATTCACTTCCAGGTATTTACCGGTGTTTAAATCCGTCAAATCACAGGCAGAAGGATTAAGATGAAACACCTTCGAAAACTTTTCTTCACTTTCTTTTAAGGCCTTATTTGCTTCGATCTCTTTTAAATGCTTCAGGCCTATACCAGCTATGATTTCGATAAATCCTCTGATAAAATCAATGTACTTATCCAGTTTTTCTTTTGACCAGATGGGTACTTTTTCAACAGCTTCCATATAGGCTTTTTCGTCAAAGCCGTATTTTTTTGCTTGTTTTTTAAAGAATTCAAAATCAGGTTTTTCAAGAAAAAACTGGCCTGTAAAGAAATTTCCAAGATGTTTTCCGTCAATTATTATTGGTGCTGCATTATCGACCAGACCATGCGGACATTGATAACAAACTGCGGGATTTGCTTCTTGAATATGGTCCTGAATATACTGGTCGCTAATGATACACTCTTTTTCGCATTGCGGGTGCATCCGGTGAAATTTAGTGCAGACATCCTGCCAGGCAACAGCCGTAAGGATTTTGCCTTCTTTATCAATTATTGCAGATGGAAATGAATAAATCCCGTTTAACTTATCCTGCAGATCCTGAAGCAAAGGAATGTCTATGAGGTCTTCCAGTTGGTATTCCATGACGATTTTTTTTAAGTTTTAGAGCTCAGACTATAATCCCTGATATTTAGAAATTGTCTAAAATATATCCATTGGAATTTTTTTGTGAATTAAGCCCTCATGCTTCGTTAAAATTTCCGTCAAAAGCGCTGCTATTAACATCAATTTTGCCTCGTCTGAGGACTTAATTCTTCAAAAAACTTCTCAAAAATAAAATCCAGACAGTTACTTCTGTTAATTATCACTTTCAAAGATAAAAAAGTATTTCTTTTAAACTACTTACGTTAGAATTGTCCAAAACTTATCCTTTGGCATTAGTATGTGAATTAGGCCTCCATACTTCGTTAAGATCAAAGTCAATAGCGCTTCTATTGACGATTATTTTGGCTCGTCTGAGGACTTAATTTTTTAAAAAGCTACTCAAAAAATATTATCCAGTTTCTTGGTGGCCATCAAGTAAAGTGTAAGGCACTGATTATAATCAGCGCCAGTGTGGAATGGAGTATTAATCCGAGATTTAAAGAACCCACTACACCACGCGAAAGGATTACCTGCGGTGAAAGTGTTCGAACGGTAGCGGGGGGTTGAGTGGTTTGTTGGCTAATAACCTCCGGTGCAACAGGAGGTTACTTAAATTAATCTCCTCCGGAGTTTTTAAGCAGGTCCTAGTTAAAGAACTCATTATACCACGCGAAAGGATTACCTTCGGTGAAACTGTTCGCGCGGTAGCACGGGGATATAATAACTAAGATACGGTAACTCTTAACTATGCGCACTATCAGCATAAATTGCCCTTATTTTATCAAAGATAGTTTCTTAATTTTACAGCATCTGTTTTGGATATGCGTTTATTGCTGACAATCCAAAATAGTTGAAACACTGGTTTAAGATGAGACCCAATATCAAAGAAAATAAAACAAAAACAGGTTAACAATGAAACGTTTGAAAGTGTGTTTATCGTATTATCAAAAACCAGGAATGTATAAACTTCTTTGGTTTTATCCATTCATGTTCAGTAGTTTACTTATGATTTCTCTTTATGGCTGCAAAAAAGAAAATGACAAAGTTGTAGAAGAAAAAATTGGCAAAGCGGAAGACTTTCTGAACCTCAGTCCTGAATACCAACCCGGAACCTATCGCAACATGGACAAAATTTTCAATACCCGATCTTTCAAACATGGAAACACCATTTATCCTCTTCCTTATGCTGCACAGCCTTTGGTTACTGTCGAGTATTCACCTGACGGCGTAAATACTTATGGCATAGATGACTTTATCGCCAGGAACTATGTTTCTGGTTTGCTGATACTAAAAAACGGAGAAATTGTGCTCGAACGTTACGCACAAGGCAATGATGCCAACTCAAAATGGACTTCCTTTTCGGTGGCCAAGTCCATCACATCCACGCTTATAGGAATGGCTATTAAGGACGGGAAAATAAGCGGTATCAATGATCAGGTCATCACTTACCTTCCACATCTGGCAGGAACAGCTTACGATGGCGTTACCATCAGGCAACTCCTGCAAATGTCGTCAGGAGCATACTGGAATGAAGATTACAGCGATCCTGAATCAGAAATAGCTGCTATGGTTCAGGTGCTTCTGAATGAACAGGCAGGAGGTAATCTTGAATTGCTATCGGGATTACTACGTATTGCTGAGCCAGGAACGATATTCAATTACAGCACAGGTGAAACTTTTCTGGAAGGCGAAGTGCTCCGTGCTGCCCTTGGCGGGGAAACGCTTTCCGAATATCTCGAAAGGAAAATTTGGACAACCATGGGAATGGAAGCTGATGGCTACTGGCTGTTGGAATCACCCGAAGGAATTGAGACTGCCGGTGGTAATGTAAGCATGTGCCTGCGTGATTATGGCAGATTTGGATTGTTGATGCTTAACAGCGGAATCATCAACGGTACTTCAATGCTGCCAGATGGCTGGGTAAATGAGGCAACGAGACCGGCAGCTGATTCGCCACAATGCGATTACGGAGTCCTTTATTCCGATTTTAACACTGACATCTATCCTTATTACTACCCCCTTGGTTATGGCTACAACTGGTGGTCGATGCCGGAAACCGAATGGGGAGCATGGGATTATCTTAATACTCCCGACTGGTGGGGTGAATATGCTGCCAATGTTTCAGATCAAAAATTTACCAATCTGAATGGCTGCTACCTTGCTCAGGGCATCTTTGGGCAGTTTATTCTCGTCAACCCCCGGGAAAATATAGTTATGGTAATATGGAGCACATGGCCAGAAGCCTGGATTGATCCGCTTGAGTATGAAGTGTATAGCTTTATGAATGCAGCAACAGTGCACGAGTGAAAAAGGAATGGATTACAAATCCGATATTTAATGAACTGACTAAACCACGCGAAAGAATTGCCTGCAGTGAAACTGTTCGCGCAGTAGCAGTGGTCAATTTCAAAATTCCAGGACTATTCAACCCACTTAGGTGTTGAGTGGTTTGTTGGCTAATAACCTCCTGTGCAACCGGAGGTTATTTAAATTAATCTCCTCCGGAGTTTTTAAGCAGGACCTAAACAGGAGATATGTTGAGAAATACAATTTTCTGGTGGACTTGTTTTCAACAATCAGCCTTAAATATAAAATAATAATTTTGCACTAAAATGCTCTGAAAGTGCTGTAATTAGTATCTTTGCAAAGAATAACGTTCTTATAAAAAGAAAAGCAAAGCAACAGGCCGAAATACAAACAGGTGGAGTAGGCGGTGGATTAGTTGGTGGACAAAAAATATTCTGTTTCACAAATATGTGAAAATGAGTATGGTAGAGAGAGACGGTGAGAACTTTTATCTCGGCAGAAAACCAGCGACTTACAGTCGTTTTTTTTTATAGATTACTATAACAGGAGAGATGGCAGAGCGGTCGAATGCGGCGGTCTCGAAAACCGTTGTCCGCTTTACAGTGGACCGGGGGTTCGAATCCCCCTCTCTCCGCAAAACGTTGTTAAGTTATTGAATGTCAACAGTTTGATTTGTCCCTTTTTTTGATTTCTGTGAAAACAGGGACAAATGAAAAGGATGAAAGAAAAAAAAATTTGGTTTCCCGAAATTTTACCGATTGATTTAGACCTTCGCAAAAAGTGGTTTGTGGAGTATTATAAACCAAATCCCGGAACTGAAAAAGGGGTTAGAGTCAGAGTTTATGAAGGAATAAACCGGCTTAAAACCGTTGAATCACGATTACAATTTGCAAACCAAATCGTCAGACGGATTAAAAGAGAAAAAGCAAATTCAATTGTCATTGAAAAGCCGAAAATCATTCCGGTATTGCCCAAATCAATCTTACTCGAAACATTAAAATCCTCTAATAATTATATTAATACAAAGACCATTTCAACATATCAGAATATGGCTTTGAGGTGGATTAATTTTTTGAAGCCCAAACCTGATTATGAAGCTACAAGAGAAGATGCCCTTAATTTTATCCATACACTTTTCGAAGATGGCCTAAGTAATAAAACTGTAAAACACTATCAGGCAAATATCAAGGGATTGTATTCCAAATATGCTGTTTTGAAGGATGAAGAAAGTATAAAGAATCCTTTTCGCAAAATGCCATTAATAAAAGTTTCCAGTCAATCTCTACGCTATTTCAGTGATGCTCAAATTAGTCGGATAAAGGAGTACTGTATTATTCATCATCCGAACTTATGGATTGCTTGTTTACTTCAATATTATTGCTTTATAAGACCTAACGAACTTCGTCAGCTTCAAGCAGGAAATTTTAATCTGGCAGCAAATTATATTGAAATACCCGGTAAAATAAGTAAAAATAGAAAAACTCAAAAGGTTTCAATCCCTCGACCACTTTCTAGAGAACTTGAATTTAT
>CAJBPB010000314.1 GCA_903957365.1 uncultured Bacteroidota bacterium | reverse complement strand
TTCGCGGTACTGCCCGATGTGTCGCGCTGTATGGCAAGAACCTGGCTCAGGCTTCCTTTTGCCTGTATATAGACATTGCCAAGGTTTTGCAGCGACATTCGGGTATAAGGAATACCCATCTCCTGCGATGCCCATGGTCGCCATGCCAGCGAATAATCATCACCATAATATAATGTGGAATCGCCCAGGAACCGGCCACCTGAGGTAAGGTTGCCGGTGGTTGAAAGATTTGTGTAGGTACCGGTCGTTGACCGGAATTCATTTGCCGACAATACACCATTCACTTTTAGCCAGCCTTTAGAAGATCGTCCGACCAATAGCGCCAGAGTGGTATCCATGGTTGAACCAATCGTCCACCAGTCGGCATTGGCATAGAGTTTCCAGATAGCCGTGGAATTTGAGTTGTACAGGCTGATGAAAGGGTTCCATTGCCCGGGATATCCTTTCAAGCCCAGGGGAACTTCACCGCTAACGGATGAAATAGTTACCTTATCGGAAGTGGGCGCTGAGCCAATACCAACCTTATCGGTGTTCACCTTGAGGTAGATCAGGCTTTGGTCTTTCAAAAACGGGTTTTGCGCGTAAAGCATCAATCCCGACAGCATCAGGATTGTAAACATTGTGAAAATTCTTTTCATGGTTTTTGTTTTTAGGTTTAACAATTTGTAATGGCAAACTTAAAAACCGGAGGGAGGAAATTAAAGGACAGGAAAAATAAGTGATTACGGCAATGTACATTCGCTAAAAACGAATAAAACCCGGACATGGAACCGGGTTTTATTTTAACGCAATCTACACGGACGTCTTCAGTCCAAATATGTATTGAGTAATTTGCCATACAAATGTATACAGATATATTCAATTTGGAAACAAAATATTTTAACAAGCGTATAAACCAGAAACATACACTATGGCACTACAAAAGAAAATGAATCAGGAAGAATTTCAGGATTTCGTTATTGCACGATTGGCAAACATGGATACATTATTTCATTCAATGCTTGAACTGCAGATACAGGTTATGAAAAAACTTGGGACTGATGAAGTTGAAATCAAACGGATTGTCAATAAAATAATAAGTGATAGTGCAAGGTTTGTCGATTTCTATGATTTTACAGAAGACTGATCGGGATTATCAGTATCTGACAGGTGATTTTTCTTTAAGTCATTTATCCAATTTTTACGGTCTTCTGCGGTCGTTTTCATTAAATCTTTCAATCTTTCAGAAGGGCTATAAGTAAACGTCTTTGCACGCTTTGGTTTAACCCCGGCTTTTATGGAAATGGAAAAAATAAACATTGTCGTTTTTTTAATGACTGATTGTAATTGATATTATTGCTGCACCCGGTAAGGCCCGGTTGACATCCCGGGCGTACTTAGAATACCTTCCTGCGGTACAAGAGCACTGCCACTGCAGCCACGATGAATACTACGATAATTGCGATAACCCACCAGGGCAAACCGCTCCTTTCAACGGTTTTATCCTTGATGATCACATCTGTTTTTTGGGTAATCTGATCCTTTTTGACAATAGTTGTACTGCCCTGTTCCTTTTTCTGCTGCTGTTGATTGATAAATTCCTTTTTTTCAGTGATCCGTTTAAACTTAACAGGTACCAATATCTTTGTTACCCGGGATCCCGTATCGCCAATGGTTACCCAAACCATCACTGCGGTATCACACTGCTCGGTAATAAGAGTTTCGGCAATTGTTTTTGTATCTGTGTTGGTGTTTGATTCCAGACTTTTATTTTCTTCCTGGAATGTTTTGGCCTTTATCACCTCAGTGGTTTTCACCTGGTGAACATCCTTGGTGGTGGTACATGCCTGCAGGCACAGGAAAAATAGCAGCGCAGCCAGTATGGCCAGTTGCCAATCCTTCGGGAAATTGTCGCTTGAGAATGTCATGGCTTAGAAGTTAAATTTCAGATTTCCGTTAAAATAGAGCCACGATTCCGACTGGCGCCGCCTGATCAGGCCGGGCAGTGGCTTCCCACCGGCCATGATCCATCGTGCAAACTGTTTGTCAATGGATGGATCACCAGGGTTTTTATTGATCACTTTGAGCAATGTTGAATTTTTGAAAGCAAGGATCCCCAGGTTGTAGGTAAAATCGACCAGTGCGTCAAACCTCTGCTGGATGATCAAAGGGGTTACCAGCGATGCTACGGCACTTTCTGCTGCAGCCAGATCGTAGGTGAGCAGTTCAAAAACCTGTTGTTCGGTAATGACATCACCGGGCATCACACGTTCGCCGGAGGGATACCTGGTGGTTCCCATGCCGATGGTCCATTTCCCGGCAGGGCATTTGTAAGCTTTGAGAAATTGACGGAAATCGCCGCCACATTCAAAGTACTCAATCATTTTCAGGCAATCGGGCGATACTCTTGTAATTTTTTCCATTGTACTATTTGAATTGTTCAAAAATCCGTTTGATATCAGCTTGTTTGAAAGGTTTGGCGATGAAATAGTTTGCACCGGCTATAAATGTTTCATTCTTTGCATCCTTATCGGCGTAGGCGGTAAGGACCACGATAGGAATATTCTTATTGATCACCCTCACATATTTTATGAACTCAATACCGACCATTTCTGGCATTCTCAAATCCGTTACAATAGCATCATATTCATTCATCCTGACCATTTCAATGGCACGGAATGTATTGTGACATACTACGGTCAGAAATCCAAGGCTGACCAGTGCGTGCTGCACCAGAAAAGCATGTTCCGGGATGTCTTCCATGATCAGTACCTTTTTCATTTTACGACGTTGCCAACGGTTGAAACTATTTGTTCATAATGGATCATTTTCATCAGCATATAAAACACCGTTACGCTGATAATAACACGATATCCGACATTGAACCAAACAGCCGACTTCTTTTCAAAAACTCCCAGTCTCTTCTGCGTTGAATGAGCATCTTTACATTGCTTGAATTTTGCATCGATGATGCCTCCCTCTTTGGTTTGCTCATACAGGTTTTTCAGCAGCTCATTGGTTTTCATGGTTACCTCAATTCCGCCACCGTTCTTTACCTTTATTTCGGCGATGTTGGCTTCGATGTTGTTGAGCGATGATTTCATCGACAGCAATTCATCGGTAACATTGTTCATCTGTTTACTGATTGTCGAAATTTTGAGCGCCAGATTAGTTTCAGCCATTTTTCAAAGTTTAAATACCTTTTGTTTTCAGTTTAAATGATAACCCCCATCCGTTGCAGCCCAAAAGGTTGTACTCCGGATCGGTATGCATCCCGTTAATAAACAGCCGGTGCATGAGGTGAGAATACGATCCTGCATCGAGGCAGTGGTCAGTATCTGCGGCCAGTTCAATCATTTTCTTTTTCACGGCGGTTATAATCACCTGGGTAGTGCCCAGCTCGGCAATATATTCGTCATGGGTCAAACTGCCCCGGTCGCTCTTTTTCACCACAAACATGAAGCACGATTCTATCTCCTCGTAATCATCCAGACTGGTTGCTTCAATATCCGTGGATGGTACCACGGCAAACAGGATCACGCTTCCTGCATCGATGTCGCGGATGTTGGATGCCAGGTCAGATTCTTCATGCACGATGAAAACCTTATTGATCCCGGGCACAACCGTGGCCATGTATTCCCAGAATGCTTTGTATGTGCTAATTGGTATCATTGCTTTTGTATTTTGCTTCCATTGCTTTTGATTGTTTCACCACCTGGTACAGGCGGATCATGATGTCGTACAGGTTCTGGCC
>CAJBPB010000313.1 GCA_903957365.1 uncultured Bacteroidota bacterium | reverse complement strand
CAAATGTGGCAGATATTGCCCTATTTTGTAATCATCCTTGTCATAAACACTTGCAAATCCAACAAAAATATTTCCTGAAGATCTTTCCTGATTTTCAATTTCCTGGTAAATTTTCAATGCGTTCCCATTACTTCCGACAATTACAGTATTGAAACCGATTTCTTTGCGATGAATCTTTCTGACTGTAACTGATGTAAGTGCCAGCCTGCCTGCATAGGTGTGGACAAAATGCAAAACAAAAAGCACAATAAATGACTGATAATAAGATTTATATGTAATAATAACGTCATCGAGAATAGCAACAAAAAATATAACTGTAACCCCTATAAGTGTGATGATTATTGTCTGTCCTAACTCCTTCAATCGGGCTTTGCGATATATTTTACGATACGTTCCAACGATGGCATACAATAACAACCATCCAAGCGGAATAAAGACGATTCCCAACCAAAAATTCGGATCCTGATAAATCACTTCAAAATATTCGTGAAAACTTGGATCTTCAACTTGCTTGCGGAAAAAATAAAATAATGTCCACGCAAAAAGTGCCGACAACCAGTCAAGAATCAAATATTTTACAACTTGTAGTTTTCTGTTCATTACTGATTGGGTCGATAAATGAGTTTGATATTATCGAGAAAAAATGTTGCGCTTTCCTCGTTATCAATACTTGATTGAAAGAATATCCTGTAATTTGACGCTTCTGTATGTTCAGTTACATTGGGGCCAAGGTTAATATAAATTTTATTCCAGATTTCACTTGAATTGACTACGATCAAAGGGATGGATACTACCCTGCCATTTTCAGAAGCGTACATTCCAACTAAAAATGGCAGATCACATTTATAATCAAGTTCCAGAAACACAGGCGCCCCATTTCGTGGTAAAACAAAAGTGTTGAAAGATGTCAGTTCAAAGTCCTTATGCACCTGATCAAGTGTAATCTTTCCCGAATATGCGGAAAACTGACTCACCAATGCTTCCGGACTGTTTGCGGGTTCTGTTTTATAAATAGACGTATCGCTGTTTGTACTTGCAGACAAACTTAATCCGGTGTTTTCAAAATCCTCAATCCATGCAAATACAGCCGTGCTATAATATTTAGTAGATGGTTTTACCCATCGTACACTGTCTTCAATAAAATTGAACTCTTTTAATGAATAAGGCATATAAAACGGATAGGGTACTCTTGTACCACTTATTCCGTTTAACATGATTCCGGGCCTGATCTCAAGTTTTTGTGAACCATTCTGTAAAACCGGAAATAATGCAGGTAATTCAAATACACCATACAATTGGTCATTGACATATACCCATGAATCAGTAATGTTGTGTGTATTACTTCCTTGTGTATAATATTCTGATTGTAAAGTGACAGTATCAATCCGCAGATAAGAGGGCACTGTCTGATCACCATCGAATTTATTGCATGACAATGACAACAAGCCAAAAAAAGCAATAATTACAAATATTTTAGACCAGACAGGTAAAGTAAAATGCATACTATGGGATTCGTTCACAACTACAACAACCGAACGCTAAATAACAATGCATTATTGCGTGAAATTGTAGATTTATTGGATGTTTGACAAAGATTTATTCACTTTTTCAAGGATCTGATGTGCAAGAAGCAGTACATTGTAACCATCTTCAATGGTCACAGGTGGAGTCTGGTTGGTTTCAATCGCATTATAGAAACTCTCCAATTCGGCTAATATTGCATTACTCGGCTGAATATCAGGTTTTTCAAATATAATCTGTTTCATTCCTTTACCATTGCCCAGATCAAGAACCATTGCCATCGGATCTTCCGGTTCGGCATCAAGTTCTTTCATGCGGACAATCTCTGATTTCTTTTCTAAAAAATCAACTGTTATATAAGCGTCTTTCTGAAAGAACCTTGCTTTGCGCATATTTTTTAAAGATATTCGACTTGCTGTCAGATTGGCAACACATCCATTGTCAAATTCAATGCGGGCATTGGTAATATCAGGTGTATCACTCACGATAGCAACACCACTTGCGCTAATTTTACGAATAGGTGACCGTACTACACTCAGTATAATATCGATATCATGAACCATCAGATCAAGAACAACCGGAACATCAGTTCCGCGTGGATTAAATTGGGCAAGTCGGTGTGACTCAATAAACATAGGATTTTTGATGGATGGCTGGGCTGCAATAAAAGCCGGATTAAACCGCTCAACATGACCAACCTGTACTTTTACATTCGCCTCTCGCGCAAGATCCATCAGTACCTCAGCCTCAGCAGGTGTAGTTACGATAGGTTTTTCAATAAAAACATGCTTCGATTTTTTTAATGACTCTGAGGCACATGCAAAGTGAGAAATTGTTGGTGTTACAATATCAACCACATCAACGGCATCAATAAGATCAGAAATACTTTCAAAACTATTTATTCCAAAATCAGAAGAAACCTTTTTTGCGTTTTCTATATCTGGATCAAAAAAACCTACCAGTTGAAAATGAGGTATTTGTTGAATACATTTGATGTGAATTTTTCCAAGGTGACCTGCACCTAAAACACCAATACGAAGCATAGATTAATATTTTAGGCAAAAGTAAAAATTTTATGAAAGCCAAATCGTAAATTTGTCCGTGATTACTATTGAATTCAAGCAGACAAACCTACTTTAAGATATTAAATATTCATGTTAGATACATTCAGACATAAAGGATTACGCAAACAACTTATAGCAGATATTCGCAAGAAAGGTGTGATAAGTGAACCGGTGCTGGCCGCTCTTGAGAATGTACCCAGACATTTTTTTATTGAATCCTCATTTCTGGAATTCGCATATCAGGATAAACCATTTCCAATTGGTTCCGGACAAACCATTTCCCAACCTTTTACCGTCGCTTTTCAAACAGAATTATTAAGCATAGAACGAGGTATGCGCATTCTGGAAATCGGCACTGGCTCAGGTTATCAGGCATGTGTGCTTGCCGATTTAGGAGCAAAGGTTTTTACAGTAGAACGACAAAGGAAACTTTTTTCCAAAACGCGTGAATTGCTATTAAAAATGCCCTATAAAGTGCAGATTTTTCTGGGTGATGGTTACAAAGGATTACCAACTTACGCTCCATTTGATCGGATTCTGATTACTGCAGCAGCACCAGAAATTCCAAAAGACCTTATTACACAACTCAAACCTAACGGAATTCTTGTAATCCCGTTAGGAGGCGGTGATGATCAGGAGATGTTGCGAATTACAAAATTACCTGATAGTCAGCTAAAAACTGAAAAATTTGGAGCATTTCGCTTTGTTCCTTTGCTGCCTGATCTTGGCAATGATTAAGTCTTGTTAAAAAAATAAATTGTTATAAGTTCCAACCTGTACTTTGTAATCATTTCTGATTTATCAAATTAAATTCAAATTTTGTTTAAAAAATATTGCAGTTACTCTGATTTGATTACTTTTGAATTATTCATAATCAATCTAAATTGACATTATGGCTACAAACCCTATTCTTAGCCGGTTACCAAAGCACTTGTTGCAGTATTGCGTAAAGCAACCTTATGATTCTTATACATGGCAGGATCATGCTGTGTGGCGTTTTGTGATGCGCCAGAATGTCAACTTTTTAAGCAGATATGCGCATGAAAAATACATTCAGGGATTAAATGATACTGGAATCAGTATAGAAAAAATACCGGATATGGAAACCATGAACACTATTCTGAGTAAGATTGGCTGGGCAGCTGTGGCAGTTGATGGATTTATCCCGCCCGCTGCATTCATGGAGTTTCAGGCACACAATGTGCTGGTGATTGCGGCAGATATCCGCACGATTGATCAGATTGAATACACTCCAGCTCCTGATATTATTCATGAAGCAGCGGGTCATGCACCCATTATTGCAGATGTTGAATATGCTGGTTATCTGAAATATTTTGGTGAAATAGGGTCAAAAGCGTTTTCTTCTTCATCTGATTATGAACTATATGAAGCAATCCGGCATCTTTCAATCTTGAAAGCTGATCCTAATACACCACATAAAGAAATTATTGAAGCTGAAATGGAGCTTTCAATGAAGGAGAAAAGCATGGGAATTCCTTCAGAAATGGCTTTGATCAGAAATCTTCATTGGTGGACTGTTGAATATGGGTTAATTGGTGACATTGAAAACCCCAAAATCTATGGTGCAGGATTGCTCTCATCCATAGGAGAAAGTATAAACGTTTTCAATAAAGACGTTGAAAAAATAGCATATTCTATTGATGCAGTTGATTACAATTTCGATATTACGAAGCCACAACCCCAACTTTTTGTAACGCCTGATTTTAAATATCTTACACAGGTATTAGAAGAATTTGTAAACCGGATGGCCTATCACAAAGGAGGAATAGAGGGATTACTGAAAGCAATAGAATCAAAAAATACCGCAACTTGTGTTTTAAGTTCCGGCCTTGAAATCTCAGGCACGTTTACTGACTATCTTCTGCACCAGAATCAGATTGCATATTTTAAAACTACCGGACCAGCCACATTAAACTTTCAGAATAAATTGCTTAATGGACATGATAAAAAATATCATAATGATGGGTTTGGCAGTCCGGTTGGCAGAATAAAAAACACAAAAAAACCACCTCGTTTGCTAACTGACAGCGATCTGGAAGAGGTCGGAATTATTATTGGCAAAGCTGTAGATTTCAGTTTCGAATCTGGGGTAAGCGTTTCTGGCGTTCTAAAATCTATCACAAGAATGAATTCTTCATTGATTTTAATGAGCCTTACCGATTGTTTTGTAAGATATAATGAAGTTATTTTGTTTAAACCCGAATGGGGGCCCTATGATATGGCAGTTGGTGAAAGCATAGTTTCAGCGTATAATGGCCCGGCAGACCCAGATGGGTTTGGACTGGATTATATGCCACCTAAAGAAAAAACACACAAAATTAAACATACAGAATCTCAACTCCGCTTGTTTGAACTTTATGGTGTGATAAGAAAAATCAGAGATGAAAAAATCAATTTTGGTAGAATTCCTGCCATCTGGCAAACTTTAAAGAATGAATTTAAGGATGACTGGTTACTGTCAATTGAATTGATCGAATTGATGCAAATCAATCATGTTCACCCGATATTAATCAATGAAATTCTAGATTCGCTGAACGAGTTAAAGAATCGCAAACCAGCATTGAAATCTTTGATTGAAAAAGGTTTACAGACTTAATGCATTAATTTTTGTATATTTAACAAAATTATAAAAATTCGTTATTAAACAGGATACACACATTTAACAGCGAATATTTAAACAATCTTATTTGATATTTGTGGTATGATCTCCAGTATTAGTAAGTCATTATTAATCATTATCCTTTCTGTCATTATCAGTGAGATTTATGCTGGAGCTACTGTAATTAATCAAACCACGTTAAAAATTCTGGATTCACTACACCAAAAAATTTATAAATCTGAATTGCCAGATTCAGCAATAATCCAAAACTATATCAAGATTGCTGATATTTTAATATTTGAATCAGAGAATAATTATCTGGATAAAAATGCTGAACATTACTTTAATCTGGCAGTGCAATTTGCATCAAAAAAGAATCTTTTAATCAAACTTATCAGGGAAGCCGATAAAACAGGCGTTAAACACCGCAACAAAGCCAACAATACCATGGCTATGGCTTGGCACGAAATGGAACTTAGTCTGGCTGATTCACTTGGGTTAATCCCTGAAAAAATTATTGCTTTAAACAACCTTGGAGTAGTGTATAGAAGGATTGATGATTATCAGCAAGGAAGTAATTACCATCTTAAGGCTCTTAAACTTGCTGAAGAAATTGACGATATAAGTGGAATAGCTATTGCCACCAATGGTTTGGGGAATATTCAATACCTTCTTGGCAATTACAATGAAGCCATGCGTTTGTTTAGTGAATGTCTTCAAATCGAACAATCAAGAAATCAGCTTTTGGGAGTTGCAATTAACCTGAATAATATTGGGAACGTGAATAAAATGATGGGTAACCTTGAAAAGGCTCTCGAATATTATATGCTTTCGCTGGAGGTAAACCGTGAAATTGGATCACAAAAAGGAGTGGCTATCTGCTACAATGACATTGGAGATGTTTACCGTGTACGAAAAGAATACGACAAAGCACTAAATTACTGTTTATTAGGTCTTGAATTGAATCAATCTTTGAATGATCTGAATTATTTAGCAAACAGTCAGATTAGGGTAGCACAGCTATTTATTGACAAAAATGACAATCAAAACGCATTAATTTATCTTGAAAACGCATTAGAGGTTTCAATAAAAGCACAGTCAAAAGCCAACTTAAAAGATACATACAATTTAATGTACACTATTTATAAAAAACTTAACAAACCTAATCTGGCTTTGAAATATCTGGAGATGGCCGGACAACTGAATGATTCCATTTTGAGTGATGAAACCAGGAAATCAATCATACAGATGCAGACGCTTTTTGACCGTGAGCGCAGTGAAAACCAGATTACATTGCTAAAAAAACAAAAAGAAATTTCGGAACTGAGTAGCAAACGTCAGAAATTCATTACCCTGATAACAGGATTTATTTTAATCGGTGTGCTGACTGCATTTGTTGTTGTAATGTATATTTTCAGAATGAAAACAGTTGCAAATAAGTTACTTAAAACAAAAAACCAGGAAATTGAACTTGCACGTGCTGATCTGAAAATATATGCAGATCAGATGGAAATTGCTAAAGAGGAAGCTATCAAAAGCAATTTAATGAAGAGTCAGTTTCTGGCCAATATGAGTCATGAAATCAGGACCCCTATGAATTCTGTCATTGGATTCAGTGATATTCTGGCAATGATAAT
>CAJBPB010000312.1 GCA_903957365.1 uncultured Bacteroidota bacterium | reverse complement strand
TTGAACAAACTGTGACCACGATAACGGGGATCAACCATGGCGGCTCCCGAATCGGCAACAGGCGCTCCTTTAAATTCGAAAAACAAACTCAGATTGCCTACAATCTCGTTGTCTTTGTTGACAGAAACAACCGAATTTATCAATCCGTTTTCAATCAGTTCCTTGATTTTCTCAGGAAAATAAAACACTGAGGCATACGTATATCCATAAACCCGGTAAGCCAGACGAGCCAGCATGGATGCATCATCAGGATGAATAAGCCGCATGAAAGGGACATCTGTCGCGGCGTTATTTTCTTCTTCGGTGCTTTTGAATTTTTCCTCTTCTGTAAGTATATCAGCGATACTCGTTTCGGGCAGGTATTTTATGAGCTCCATCCTTTTACCGCCTCGCCCAAGATTGATAATATTGAATTCATCTGCCAGATTACGCATCAGCAACAAACCCAGCGCTGAATTTTCTTGTTTCTCAAGATGCGCTAAATCTGATGGAATACCCTGATCTTCAATTGAAATGACAAAAGCACCGGGTTTGTAACCCACCTTGATATCGAAACTGCCAAATTCGCCCACCTCAAATGAGTTTTCGATGGTATTCAGCACCGCTTCTTCGGTCGCCAACTCCAGCTTTTTCAGATCAGACTCCGAGAATTTGAAAAGTCGTGCAAAATGAATCACAAATTCCTGTGCTGCACGAATGTAAAGACTGTCGGAATAAATACTGAGTTTCGCGATATAATCCTTCGAAAGTAATTTTTTCGATAACATAACTATCTGTTTTAAATTCTGTTGTGTTTATGACATTCTGCAAATACTGGTTATACCAAACTGCTATCCAAAAAACAATGTGTTTGAATGATTCAGGTTAATGCTTTCCATTTACAATTTATTCAGTCGGTTTAATACTTTTCGACATGGTTAAGATGTTCCTGTTATTTCTGC
Source organism: uncultured Bacteroidota bacterium (assembly GCA_903957365.1). GTDB lineage: Bacteria > Bacteroidota > Bacteroidia > Bacteroidales > F082 > CAJBPB01. The sequence continues at coordinate 2,893 of CAJBPB010000312.1, read as the reverse complement.
GTTCATAACAAATATCATCCATCATTTTACGCACAAAGAAAATCCCCAGACCACCGATATTCCTGTCTTCAGCAGACAAATGAATATCGGCTTCGGCATAAAGCAAAGGATTAAATTCCTTTCCGTCATCTTCAAGCCGAACCGTCATCGTTTCGTTGATGAATGACAAATGAATGCTGATTTCGTGTTTGTTAGTGTCTTCATATCCATAAAAGATAATATTACTTACCAACTCTTCAAGGACGAGATTCAGATTTAGCGTAACATTCATTGGAATATTCCATTCATCAGATAAATTTTCGAGGGCCTCAGCCAGGAATGCAATTTGTTCCACCTGATTGCTGATTTTTATTTCCTTCTCTGCCATGATGAAAACCGGATTGGTTTATCCAAAGTATTTTAGGGAAAGCAGTGTAATATCGTCCGATTGAGGAACACCGTGTGAAAATTGGTTCACATCATCTGCAATTGCATTTACAATTGCCTCAGCGCTTAAATTCTGCAATGCCGGAAGCAGATTTTCAAGACGTTCTTCGGTATAAATCTCATCTTTTTGGTTGAATGCCTCCGTAACCCCATCCGTGAAAAGCAGAATATCATCATTTGGGTTCAATATTACTTTCAGTGAGCTATACTCATGACCTTCAAAAACACCCAGAATGATATCGCCCGTCGATGCGAGTGCTTCGACGACCTTACTCGCTTCTCTTAAAATGTATGGAGGATTGTGGCCTGCGTTGGCATATTCAAGTTCGCCTGTTTTCATGTTCATGATACCATAAAAAACGGTAACAAACATACATGAAACACTTTCGTTGCAAAGCAGATTATTTACATAAGTAAGGCATTCGCCGGGCGTACGGCCATTGAGCCCTGTGGCGCGGATGAGCGTGCGGCTCACTGCCATAAATATTGCGGCGGGCACGCCTTTGCCCGAAACATCGCCAATGACAAAGCCCAAACGATCGTTATCGATCATAAAGAAATCGTAAAAGTCACCTCCGACCTCTTTGGCTGCCGTCATAGCAGCATAGATTTCAAATTCGGTGCGGCCCGGAAATGGCGGAAATATCTTTGGCAGAATCCCTTGCTGAATATCGCGGGCAACACTCAGATCCTGCTGCAACGAAATCAACTGATCATGCTCACGCATTGCCATGTGTTGCAATCCGATTTCGTCGAGAGTTTTATTGATTGTGATCTCAAGATCATCAAAATTAATGGGTTTGGTAAGGAAGTCGAAAGCCCCGCGGTTCATGGCTGTCCGGATGTTTTCCATGTCGCCGTATGCCGATACAATCACTGTTTTCAGGGATGGTTTTTTCAGTTCCTTCAATTTCAGAAGGAGTGTAAGACCATCCATTTCGGGCATATTGATATCAGACAATATGACACCGATATTGGGAAATTCTATCAATTTTGATAAGGCTTCGAGTCCGTTGTGTGCAAAAACGAACTCTAATTCATTGTTTCGGATCTGGCGGCGAAATTTTTGCCTGATCAATGGCTCAAGATCTACTTCATCGTCAACAACCATGATCTTGATATTAAATTGACTCTCCATGATAATTTGTTTGTTATTATGTTATATGATAAATCTATTTTAAAGTCTTTGGTATTGTTATCAGAAACTCAGCGAATTCCCCTTCTTTTGATTCCACTTTCATTTCCCCAAGATGCTCTTTCACAATAATATCGTAACTTAACGAAAGTCCCAGACCTGTACCTTGTCCTGCAGGTTTGGTCGTAAAGAACGGATTAAAAATTTTATCGAGAATTTCCTGCGGTATGCCTTTTCCATTATCCCGGATGCGAATTTCCACCTTTTTTTCGTAGTTTTTTGTATATACTTCAAGCAGAGGGAAATAAGCGTCCTTTAATTCCTTTTTCTTCAGATTTGTCGAATAACAGGCATTATTGATGATATTCAGAAAGACCCTGCTGATGTCTTGAGGGACCACATTGATCATTCCAATCTGAGTATCATAATCTGATTCAATTTTAATATTAAACCCGTTGTCCTGCGCCCGCATTCCATGATAGCCAAGGTTTACATATTCGGCCAGCACCGCGTTGATATCGGTTGGTTGTATATCACCTGCCTTCCCACGTGAATGTAGCAGCATTCCTCTCACAATGCTATCGGCCCGTTTTCCGTGATCATTAATTTTCAGCGCGTTAGAACGGATATCACTTGTGATTTCCATCAAATATTCTTTGTCTTTTGCCTGAATTGAATCTGAAAGTCTTTCCAGTTCCTCTGTCAGTTCTTTGATCAGATCTATGGTAAGTTCAGAAAAATTATTTACAAAATTCAACGGGTTCTTGATTTCATGCGCGATACCTGCAGTAAGCTGACCAAGTGATGCCATTTTTTCAGACTGAACCAATTGTACCTGCGCCGCTTTCAATTCATTGTTAACTGTGTTAATTTTTTCGTTGGTAAGTGCATTCTCATAAGCGATTGCCAAGCAGTTGGTTATGTTAGTCAGCAGATCAAGCTGGGATTGTGTATAAGCGTTTTTTCTGAAACTTTGTACTGAAACCACGCCCACCACCCTGTTCTCAACAACCATTGGCAGATAAATCAACGAAGAAACTGTTTCTCCGGCTTTGGGATCTGCACGATTGGGAACATATTGCAAATATTCGTTTTCAACATCGTTTATGAAGACCGGACTGGCATGCCTGACACACCAGACAGCGAAGTGATTGTTTTCGTTCATTGATATTTCAAAAGGAGGAAGTTTTTCACCTTTTTCCATGCTGAGCATGCACTGCAGTTTCTTTTCCTTCTCATTATACCGCATAATCAGGAAACTTGCGGTATCAAGGAGAGAGTTCACGCTTTCGTAAACGATTTGTTCAATCGATTCGATATTTAAGGTGGAAG
>CAJBPB010000311.1 GCA_903957365.1 uncultured Bacteroidota bacterium | reverse complement strand
TGCGCATTAGTGACTGGAGTTCAGACGTGTGCTCTTCCGATCTTTTCTTTTTTCGCCCTCGCGGTACAAGGTCGCGCATGGTGGAAGGGGTGGAGCTAAGTCCTGGGGTTTTGCCCGCGCTCTGTTGATCATGGCATATCAGCGTCCTTTGCGCGTATTGTGCGCTCGTGAGTTTCAGAACTCAATCCAGGAATCAGTCCACAGATTGTTGTCGGAGCAAGTTGATGCGCTGGGCCTGTCTTGGAAATATCGGTGCCGAGTATTTGAATACCCGTCACAACATCGGCTTCCTGATTGCTGACAAACTCGTTGGTTCAGGTGAAGGCAGTTTTACAACCAACCGATACGCTCAAACCTCAAATATAAAACACCGTGGAAAAACACTGGTAGTAATTAAACCTACAACCTATATGAATCTCAGTGGTAAAGCGGTTCAATTCTGGATGCAAAAAGAAAATATTCCCATCGAAAATATTCTGGTAGTTTCAGACGATATTGCTTTACCAACCGGACAATTAAGGATGAAGATGAAAGGAAGTGCGGCCGGTCATAACGGATTGGAAAACATCATCCAAACTTTGCAGAGTAACGAATTCGCAAGGTTACGTTTTGGCATCGGCAATGATTTCCCGCGTGGACGACAAGTTGATTTTGTTCTGGGAGAATGGTCGCGGCAGGAAGCGGAAATTATTGGTCCAAGAATTGACATTGCTGCTGATATGATCAAAAGCTACGTGAGCGTGGGTGTTCAGCTCACGATGACCGCGTTTAATAATAAATAATTCCGGGAAATACTTCAGAGCCCTTTTACTAAATCAAGGTCTGAACAGATCAAAAAAATCCCCAAATCGAATAGTTATCCCTTTATTTTTCGGGCAACCAAAAGAGATAAAGAATCAATTGGAACGCGATCCTGTAACATTGTATCTCTGTCACGGATCGTAACCGTTTGATCTTCCAAAGTCTGGTGATCCACAGTGATACAAACAGGAGTTCCTATGGCATCATGACGACGATATCTTTTTCCTATCGCATCTTTTTCTTCGTAATGACACATGAAATCCTGTTTCAAGACATCCATAATCTCACGGGCTTTTTCCGGTAATCCATCCTTCTTCATCAAGGGCAGAATAGCCACTTTGTATGGCGCCAGAACTGCCGGGAGTTTTAAGACAACCCTTTCTGATCCATCCTCCAAAAGTTCTTCACTATAAGCGTTACTTAAAATGGCGAGAAACATACGGTCTAAGCCAATTGAAGTTTCAACTACATAAGGAACATAACTTTCATTCAATTCGGGATCAAAGTACTGGATTTTTTTACTTGAAAATTTCTGATGCGCATTCAGGTCAAAATCTGTGCGTGAATGAATACCCTCGAGTTCTTTGAATCCAAATGGAAACTGAAACTCAATATCAGCTGCAGCATTGGCATAATGCGCCAGTTTTTCGTGGTTATGGAAACGATATTTGCTTGCCGGAATACCCAATGAAAGATGCCATTTCATGCGGGCTTCCTTCCAGTATTCGAACCATTGCAATTCTTCTCCCGGACGAACAAAATACTGCATTTCCATCTGCTCAAATTCACGCATCCGGAAAATAAACTGTCGTGCAACAATCTCATTACGAAATGCTTTACCTGTCTGGGCTATCCCGAATGGGATTTTCATTCTTCCGGTTTTCTGTACATTCAGGTAGTTTACAAAAATCCCCTGTGCTGTTTCCGGGCGAAGATAAAGTTCACTTGCGCCTTCTGCTGTAGAACCCATCTGGGTTGAAAACATTAGATTGAACTGACGGACATCTGTCCAGTTGCGTGTGCCGGAAAGCGGACAAACGATACCCAGATCTTCGATCAATTGTTTGAAACCGGCAAGATCGTTCTGCTCCATGATACCATAGAGCCTTTTTTTGGTTGCTTCAATTTGTTGGGAATATTCAACAACTCGGGCATTGGTTGCAACAAACTGACTTTCATCGAATGTTTCGCCAAAACGTTTGGCCGCTTTTTCAACTTCCTTAGCAATTTTATCTTCTATTTTGGTAATATAATCTTCGACCAAAACATCGGCACGGTAACGTTTTTTTGAGTCTTTATTATCAACCATCGGGTCGTTGAATGCGTCCACATGCCCTGATGCTTTCCAGATGGTCGGATGCATGAAGATGGCTGAATCGAGTCCAACGATGTTCTCATGAAACTGCACCATGGCTTTCCACCAGTAAGCGCGGATATTGTTTTTCAACTCAACGCCATTCTGACCATAATCATAAACAGCACTTAGTCCGTCGTATATTTCACTTGATTGAAACACAAAGCCATATTCCTTGGCATGCGATGTGATTTTCTTAAAGAAGTCTTCCTGATTTATCATGTGGCAAAATTAGAAAAATTGCGTTTGTGAACACAATTCAAAGAAACTGTCTGGATTTTATTTTTGAGTAGCTTTTTGAAGAATTAAATCCTTAGACGAGGCAAAATTGACTTTAATAAATGCGCAATTGAAGAGTTTTAACAAAGTATGAGGGCTTAATTTTCAAAATAATACCAAAGGATAAATTTTAGACAATTAAGAGTAAAAGAGTAAAAAATCGCCTGGATTACTTGCGAAAATCCAGGCGAAAACAATAAATTATAACATTTAACAGTCAAAAAAGCAATACAATTACAAAATCAACATGGCATCACCATAAGTGAAAAACCTGTATTTGTTTGCAATGGCTTCTTTATATGCCTTCATCATGAAATCATAATCAGCAAAAGCTGCCACCTGCATCATCATGGGTGATTTTGGTAAGTGAAAGTTGGTAACCATTGCATCTGCCATGCCAAAATCATAAGGCGGGAAAATAAACTTGTTGGTCCACTGACTTACGGCTTTGATCCGGTTAGGCATTGTAACGGCTGATTCCAGGGCTTTCATGGTAGTTGTGCCAATAGCGACAACTGAGTTGCGACGTGCTTTTGCAGCATTAATAATTTCTGCATTTTCGGCATTGATAAACATCTCTTCCGAATCCATCTTGTGTTTGGTTAAATCCTCCACTTCAATGGTTCTGAAGTTTCCCATACCAGTATGCAAGGTAACTTCTGCAAATGAAACACCAATGATCTCAAGTCGTTTCATCAATTCGCGACTGAAATGCAAACCTGCGGTTGGCGCTGCAATGGCACCTTCATGCTTTGCATAAATTGTTTGGTATCTTTCTTCGTCTTCAGGTTCAACAGCGCGGTCATGAATTTTTGGCAACGGTGTTTTCCCTAGACCCTGAATGGTCTTTTTGAATTCTTCATACGGTCCGTCAAATAAAAAGCGCAAGGTACGGCCGCGTGAGGTGGTGTTGTCAATAACTTCGGCAACCAAAGAATCATCATCACCGAAATAAAGCTTATTACCAATTCGAATTTTACGTGCAGGATCGACCAAAACGTCCCACAAACGACTTTCGCGATTCAATTCGCGTAGTAAAAACACTTCGATTTTTGCTCCGGTTTTTTCTTTTTCACCATACATACGGGCTGGAAAAACCTTGGTGTTGTTCAACACAAACACATCGCCATCTCTAAAATACTCGAGGATATCTTTAAATATCCGATGTTCGATTGTTTGATCTTTACGGTTAAGAACCATCAATCGTGATTCATCCCTGTTTTTGGGAGGATGGCTTGCGATGAGGTTCGGGGGCAGGTTAAACCTGAATTGCGATAATTTCATTAGCTCAATAATTAATTCCAACAAGATTTAAATAAATCCACATTCTTTTCTAAGCTCAATTTTCCTAGGAGTTGCAAATTTAACCCAGCACAGAGGCGAAGTCAAGGAAAATGTTTCCTACTCAGTTTTAAATTTCCTTTTTGATGTCTTTTTAAGAATTATTAAGGGTTTAGCTCGTGCAAAACCAATTCTCTGAACTTATCTATCGTAAACGAGTCTTCAACAGAATACGCGCCAATATGCGTACGGCGGAGACTTGTCAGACAAGCACCATTGTTTAATGCTGCGCCAAAATCATTTACCAGACTTCTTATATAAGTTCCTTTACTACAACTAACTTTAAATTCAATAACAGGAATATTTATAGCAGTTAATTCAAAATCGTATATAGTAATTTTACGTGCTATCATATTGACATCCTGATTCTTACGTGCGTATAAAAATGCTCTTTTACCATCAATTTTAATGGCTGAATAAATTGGTGGAATCTGTTCAATAGCACCAATAAATTTTGTTCTTGCAGTTTCTAATTCTTCAAATGTGATGTTTTCAGTCGAAAAGTAACCATCAGGTTCTGATTCAAGGTCAAAAGACGGTGTTGTTTGTCCAAGTAACATTGTTCCTGTGTAGGTTTTATCCATGTTCTGCAAGTCCTGTATCGTCTTTGTCTTTTTACCGGTACAAACCAGAAGCAAACCAGTTGCCAGTGGGTCAAGTGTACCGGCATGACCTACTTTCAACTTTTTAAGTTTAAAGCAGTGTTTTAAAAATGACCTGATAAAATTTACCGCATCAAACGAGGTCCATTCAATTGGTTTGTCGATGAGCAATAATTCGCCTTCTTCGAAACTAAACGCCATTATATGATTGCTAGTTCATAACCCAATGCCACCATGATCAGGATGACCAGACCAACTACGATACGGTAGTAACCGAAATATTTAAAACCATATTTTGTAAGAATTCCAATGAAAGTTTTGATTGCCAGCAATGCAACGATGAATGCCACTACATTACCTATCAATAAAATCATTAAATTTTCTGACAAGATAGATGATCCATCAGATTGCATAAGTAATTTTAGCAATTTATATCCCGAAGCAGCAGCCATTGTTGGCACCGCCAAAAAGAAAGAGAACTCGGCAGCAGTTTTACGATCCAGTTTCTGAGTCATTCCTCCGATGATGGTAGCAGCAGAGCGTGAAACGCCTGGTATCATTGCAATACACTGATAAAGTCCGATTTTAAATGCGGATGGATAAGAAACAGTTTCTTTTGTTTCCACCTTATTAAACCAGTTGTCGACAAAAACCAGAATTATTCCTCCCAATAGAAGCATTACGGCAACGACAACTACATTTTCGAGCATACTATCAATAAAATCACTGGCCAAAAAACCAAGTATTGCTGCAGGAATAAAAGCCACAAATAATTTCAGATAAAAGTCGAATGATTGAAAAAACTTTTTCCAGTAAAGTACGATTACTGACAGAATGGCTCCGAACTGAATATTAACTGTAAATGCTTTTACAAAATCATTGATTTCCATCCCAAGTAATTCTTGGGTGATCATCATATGTCCGGTAGAAGAAACAGGTAAGAATTCAGTGATGCCTTCAACGATGGCAATAACAATGGCTTGAAAAATGGTCATCTTTTAGTTTTTGCTCTTTTTCATAATCGCATACACTTCAATGGCATATCCGGTTAAAACCAGCATGGGAGCCACAGTCCAGCGTGTAAAACTAAAAATACCACTTCCAAAAACATCAGGATTATCAGAACCACCGCCAATCATCATAACAAATCCTACAAGAATGAAAGCCAATCCGATAAGTACCCATTTGTAATTTTCACGTGTGAAAGCGAATGCGTCTTCGTTCGGATTTTCAGTGGTTTTTTCTTTGCTATTGAATTTACTGTTCATCATCGCCAATAAAATTTAGGTCAAAGATACAGGTTTTTTTTCAAATAGGTTTTTGATCAGGCAAATAGGTCGTCAGTTTTGCTTCTCAGGTATTTTTCTATCGCAAAATAAGTTGACACCGCTGAAATTGTAATACTGATAAATAAAATGACACCATATAATTGCAGAATAAGATTTAAATCCTTTAAAACCAATAAATCCGGAATGTTTTCTCCTGCCGCCAACAAAACAAGTGTCAATAATAATTCAGCGATAAATGCGCCAATTATCCCATGAAATATACTTTTAATAACAAAGGGCGTGCGGATAAATGATTCAGTCGCGCCAACCAATTGCATACTACGAATAATGAAGCGTTTTGAATAAACTGATAACCTTATTGTGTTATTTATCAAGGCTATGGCGATTAAGAGTAACAAAGCTGTAAAAATTGACAGAACAACACTTATTCGCCCTATATTACTGTTGATACTGTGCACCAACGATTTCTGATAATACACTTCTTTAACATGGCTGTCGGTCAGCAACATTTTTTCAATTGATGCCATGCTGTCATTGTTAGCCCATGCTGCCCTGAACCGAACATCAATGGAAGGTAACAACGGATTATTCTCTTCACCAACCCATTTCACAAAATCTTCGCCCAGATCAGTAATTAAGCGATGTGTGGCCTCCTCCTTTGTAATATATTCTGTCGACTTTACTGAAGGTAACAGATCAAGTGTTTTTTGAAGTTTAATTATCTCGGCAGCCTTGACATCATCTTTCATAATAATTTCAAAACCAATGTTTTCCTTAATAAAATCGGAAAGTCTGTTTGCGTGCAAAACCACCAGACCCAACAAACCCAATACAAACATTACGAGCATCAAACTTAAGGCTGATGTCATGTATGAGCTCCTTAATCTGCGTTTTATGTATTTTCTTTCTAATTGCATTTCATTCAGATTCCGGTATAAAAATACACAAATAGAATAATCAACCCAGCAATTCGTGTGATTAAATCAAATTCTGAATTTTGTCGCACAAATTATCAGATGCATGTAATTTGATTCCAAACAACTCAACTCATTTTCGGGCCCACGCAACGAATCAGTGCTTTTTCGTAAATTTGCAGTTTCTAAAGACTTTACAGTCATGGTCAGGTTGTTATTAATTATGTTATTTCCGGTTTTCGCCATCAGTCAGTCTGTCACGAACAGAAACCCGTATGACATGCAGCTTACCAATTCAATTTTGAAATATCAAACAGAAATTTTGATGAATTCAGACAATGAACTGGTTGATTTATCTGAATTTATCCCTGAAATTTTACTCGATATCCGCTATGCAACAATCAATAATTTTACTAACGATACGGTTTACAAACTTCCAAAAGCATTCGCCAGAAGACCGGTTGCCGAAGCCCTTGCTGCTGTTCAAAAAGAGCTTCGCAGACACGGAATGGGACTGAAAATATTTGATGCCTATCGTCCCTATGAAACGACTTTGAGATTTTGGGCATTGATTGGAAACACACAATATGTTGCATCTCCCTGGAAGGGTTCGCGTCATAATCGTGGAGCAGCCGTTGATTTGACATTGATTACTTTGAAAACTGGAAAAGAAATTGAAATGCCCACCGGATATGACGATTTCACAGAAAAAGCATCATCAGATTATACCCGACTACCCGAACATCTTATAGCAAACCGTTCTTACCTGATTAAAGTCATGCAAAAGCACGGTTTCAGGGTTTTCCCGACAGAATGGTGGCATTTCGATTACAAAGACTGGGAAAACTACAGCTTGGTTGATCTTTCATTTGAACAACTGCTTGCTTATAAAAATAATATAAATTAATATACTTTCAGCTAATACACAATGGATTACAATTTTAACGAGATCGAGAAAAAGTGGCAGGATTACTGGCGTGAACACAAAATATACAAAGTAGATATCGATACATCGAAACCAAAGTTCTTTGTACTTGATATGTTTCCATATCCTTCCGGTGCAGGATTACATGTTGGTCATCCACTTGGGTATATTGCCTCTGATATTTATTCACGTTACAAAAGGCTGAAAGGTTTCAACGTGCTTCATCCGATGGGCTACGATGCCTACGGACTTCCGGCAGAGCAATACGCTATTCAAACCGGTACTCATCCGGCTATCACTACTGAAAAAAATATCGCACGTTATCGCGAACAACTCGATAAAATCGGATTTTCCTACGACTGGAGCAGAGAGGTAAGAACCAGTGATCCGAAGTATTACAAATGGACCCAATGGACATTTATCCGGTTGTTTGAATCGTGGTACAACAAAAAAGCCGGCAAAGCAGAAAGCATTGCATCGTTGATTGCTGAATTTGAAAATCATGGAAATTCAAGTATTGACGCGGCATGCAGCGAAACACCCGGGTTCTCTGCACTGGAATGGAAAATAAAAAGCGAAAAGGAACAGCAGGAACTGCTGATGAATTATCGGTTGGCATTCCTTGCAAACACCATGGTGAACTGGTGTCCTGAACTTGGGACAGTGCTTGCAAATGATGAGGTGAGCGAAGGATTTTCGGTAAGAGGCGGTCATCCTGTTGAACGTAAATTAATGAAACAATGGTTGTTACGTATAACAGCCTATTCCGATCGCTTGTTATCAGGACTGGATACCATCGAGTGGCCCGAATCGTTGAAAGACATCCAACGCAATTGGATTGGCAAATCGGTTGGCGGTTCAATGTTGTTTGATTTGTCGGGTAAAGATGAAAAAATTGAGGTTTTCACCACGCGTCCCGATACAATTTTCGGAGCAACATTTATGGTGCTGGCGCCTGAGCATGAATTGGTTCAGCATATTACAACCTCCGAACAAAAACAGGAAGTTGAAACCTACGTTAAAAGGACAAAAAACCGTTCAGAACGGGAACGCATGTCTGAAGTAAAAAAAGTAAGTGGTGCTTTTACCGGTGCATATGCCCTCAATCCATTTACCAACAAAGAGATACCGGTCTGGATTGCCGACTATGTTCTGATGGGTTATGGAACAGGTGCGATTATGGCCGTTCCGGCACATGACAGCCGCGACTTTGCATTTGCCAGACACTTCGAACTACCAATCGTTCAAGTAATTAACCAAAGGGGTAACGAACCATCTGATCCCTCATTATGGGAAGAATCATACGATTCAAAAGAGGGTATTCTTATTAATTCGGGTCAGTTTAATGGCCTTGAAGTAAAAAAAGCCATTCTGGCAATTGTTGGTGAGTGCGAAAACCGGGAAATCGGTCATGGAAAAACAAATTTCAGGTTACGCGATGCTATTTTCAGTCGCCAACGATATTGGGGAGAACCATTCCCAATTTACTATAAAGAAGGAATGCCTTATGCCATGGATGAAAAGCAATTGCCTTTGGAATTGCCTGCAGTGGATGCTTACCTTCCAACTGAATATGGTGAGCCTCCGTTGGCAAGAGCAAAAAACTGGCAAACTACAGAAGGTTATCCTATCGAAACGAATACAATGCCGGGCTTTGCAGGTTCAAGCGGTTATTATCTACGATACATGGATCCGCAAAATACCCAGGAATATTTTTCGAAAGAAGCCGTTGGTTACTGGGAAAATGTGGATTTATATATGGGTGGTGCCGAGCATGCAACAGGCCATCTTATTTATGCCCGTTTCTGGAATATGTTTTTATTCGATATCGGGTTGGCTGTGAAGCAGGAGCCCTTTAAAAAGTTGATAAATCAAGGAATGATTCAAGGAAGATCGAGCATGGTTTATCGTGCCAATCTGGAAAAAATGGCTGAATATCTACTTTGGGAACAACTCAAAAACAAACAGTTAGGTGTTGATTTCGTACAGGATTTTCGGGATGGACGGCGTAAATTTGACTTCTTCAGTGAAGAAGCAAAACTAATTATTGAAGTAAAACGCATGGGCGCACTTGAAAAACTTGCTGATTATTATATCGATTACAGCAATGAAAAAGGATATCGTTTGCTGTTGATTCCAATTCGTGAATTCGTTGATGACTTTCAGGGTATCATCAATAAAATAAAAACTGCGATAAACGGCGGTGACTTTCCGGTTTTTGAGGAAAAAGAAGCATTTAAGGCAGGGAATGTATTTGTTTCCAAAAACATACGTGGACGCGAATTTTTTTCTGATCCGATTCATACCGATATCAGTCTGGTTCACAATGATATACTTGATACTGAGGGATTCAAAAACTGGCAACCGCATCTTTCCAATGCGCATTTTATACTGGAAGATGGTAAATATGTGTGTGGTTGGGAAGTTGAAAAGATGTCAAAATCGAAGTACAATGTGCAAAATCCCGACGAACTCATCGAAAAATATGGCGCAGATACGCTTCGTTTATACGAGATGTTCCTTGGACCATTGGAACAATCCAAGCCTTGGGACACGCAGGGTATTGAAGGAGTTTTCAGGTTTATAAGAAAATTATGGCGACTGTATCACAACGAAATGAATGAATTATCGATTTCGGAAGAAAAGGCAACCAAAAACGAATTGAAAGCACTTCACAAAACAATTAAAAAAATTGAAGAAGATACTGAAAGGTTTTCATTCAATACTGCTGTCTCGGCATTCATGATCGGGTTGAATGAACTCGCTGATCTTAAATGTAATAAACGTGAAATACTTGAACCACTCACCATACTTATTTCATCTTATGCACCTCATATTGCTGAAGAACTATGGATGTTATTAGGCTATAATGAATCGGTTGTTATACAGCAATTCCCGGTCTTAAATGAAAGTTACCTGATTGAAGATACTTTTTCCTATCCGGTCTCGTTTAATGGTAAGACAAGGTTCAAGATTGATCTTCCTTTTACAATGGATGCCAAAGGTGTTGAGGAGGCAGTTTTACACTCTGAAGAAGCGCAGAAATGGATCGAAGGCAAAAGCATCAAAAAAATAATAGTAGTACCTCAACGTATTGTAAATGTGGTTGTTTAACTTATGTTATCAACAAATAATTATTACTAAACTGATCTGATGAAAAGTTTGCGACAATTTTGTATCATTTTATGGCTGTTATTTCTGTCTGGAATAACGCACGGACAATCCATGCGCAAACTGGTCAATGAGGCTTTTGACGATAAGGAATTTACACGTTATTCGGTTTATTACAACTCAATGATTACTGGAAACGTCACGGCTGGTGAAGCGACAATTGATGTAAAATCATCCAAACTGAAGGTTTTTGACCGCGATGTGTGGCAGATTGTTGGAGAAGGGAAAAGTAAAGGCGCCTTCAACTGGTTTTACAAGGTGCGCGACCGCTTCGAGTCGTATGTTGACAAAGAATCAATGATTCCTTATCTGTTTGTCAGACGAACAAGGGAAGGCAATTATGAAAAAGATGATGATGTGGTATTTTATCATGAGGATGGTTTTGCCGTTAGCCGGAAAAAGAAAACCATGACACCACCAAATGTGCAGGATTTTGTTTCAGCACTTTTTTTCATGCGGACCTTAAGTCTGCAGGATTTTGATGCTGACAGCAATTATTTCATCGATTTTTTGCTCGACGACTCGGTGTATGTGAGCAAAGTTAAATATGAAGGCACCGAACTTATAAAAACCTCATTGGGGACTTTCCGTTGTTTAAAAATTGCCCCGATGATGGCGACAGGAGAAGTGTTTTCTGATGCCTATCCTGTAATGGTTTGGGTAACTGACGATAAAAATCACCTTCCTATTCTGGCTGAAGCCAAAGTGATTGTGGGCAGTGTTAAGATGGAATTAGTTGAATACAAACATCTTAAGAATCCAATTGAAGCAAAAATAGATTGATTTATTCTGTGATTTTTGGCTCAATATTTGTCTTTGACTGATTAATTCATTTTACGTTCATTTTAATTCAATCTCATATGAAACCGGCCATTTCCAAAATCGTCACCGCTTTTCTGATATTGCTTATTACTAATACTGGTTTTGCATCCACCGGTGATAAAACTTTTGTGCAACTCTGGAAAGATATTGATTTGCTGATTGAAAAAAGTCTTCCAAAATCAGCTATGGAAGTCCTTGATATTGTGCACGATAAAGCAATCATTGAAAAAAATGACACCCAACTGCTCAAGTCGGTCATTTTTCGTTTCAAACTATTTGAAATGACAGAGGAAAATCATCTGGAAGTCTCAATAAATTATGCAAAATCGCAGTTTGATTTACTCCAGTCCCCTTCAAAACAATGGCTTCATTCGATTCTTGCTGAGTTGTATGTGTTTTATTATCAGCAACACCGTTACGAATGGCTCAGCAGAACCAATTTAGTGAACAATGATTCTGATGATTTGAATGAATGGGACCTTGGAAAATTACAATCTGTTATCCAATCGCATTATGAACAGTCAGTTAAGGATATTGAATCACTTCAAAATCGTCATCTTTCAGCATACATAGAAATACTTGAAAATACTGAAAAGGAATCAATCAATAAACAGCCAACGGCCTATGATTTTTTGGTTCAGCGATTGATTGCATATTATCTTTCTCCGGACGCAGGAGTTCAGAAACCGGCTGCTGGAATAACATTTTCAGAACCCAAAGCCTGGTCTGAAGGTGCTGTTTTTGTTAAACTTCATTTTACAGATTCTGAAAATCCGCAGGTAAATGCACTTCATTGGATTCAGCAGCTCATGTTGTTTCACATCAATGATAAAAACCCGGATGCCTATTTTCAGTGCGATTTACAGCGGCTCGAACTTGTAAGAAACTTAACACAAAAGCAAGATGATACGGACTTAAAATACCTCAACGCGCTGGAATCACTACAACAATCCTATAATAAACAAGCGATTTCAACTGAGGCGGCCGCTTTGCGGGCTCGTTTTTTACTTGATCAGAATTATAATGCCGAATCTATTCAGGATTCAGTTTTAAGATGGAATACAAGTAAAGCACTTGTCGTATGCGAAAATGCCATCACTCAATTTCCTGAAAGCCGTGGTACAAAGTCCTGTATGATTCTTAAGCAAGAAATTCTGGAGAAATCGATGCAATTAAGTGTTCAGAATGTGGAGTTACCCAATAAACCAATCGCATTGCTGCTCGGTTATAAAAACATTACAAATGTTTCGTTCAGACTGATTAAAACAACCCATACCGAATTGGATTCCATACTAAATATTGATAATCAGGAAACCAGAAAAGAAGCATTTCTCCACCTTAAAGCAAATCAGAACTGGCAGGCTGGTATTCCATTTGAAGCCGATTATCATAATCATTCCACCATTTTAAACCTTCCGGCACTTGAAACAGGATTATATATATTATTGGCTTCAGCAGACAAAGATTTGGAAGCGGGAAGTGTGATCGCTTTCACGAATTTTCAGGTGAGCCGACTAAGTTATATCCACACCAAAAGAGAAAATGTCAATATTTTTTACGTGCTTGACCGCGAAACTGGTAAACCGGTAAAAAACGCGCAGGTCACCATTAAATCAAGGAATTACGATTATAAAAGCAGAAAATATACATTTGAGGTAATTGATAAAATGTCATCCGGAAATGATGGGAAGATTGAGATTATAAAAGACGACACCAGTTCTGAACGGGCCTTCTTTATCGAAATTGATACTCCGAAAGATAAATTATACAGCGACAATTATTTCGACAATTATTTTTATAAGCCGGATCACCGTAAACAAATCCAGACATTTTTGTTCACAGACCGCGCCATCTACAGACCCGGACAAACAGTTTTTTTCAAAGGCATTGTCATTGAACTTGATGAAAATGAAAAGGCAATCAAAGTAAAACACAGCGAAAAAATCAGGTTTTTCGATACCAACAATCAGGAAATGAGTTCTATAAAACTCACCACAAATGATTTTGGATCATTCGAAGGTAGTTTTACAATTCCAACCGGCATCCTCAATGGTAGTATGCGATTGACAACCGAGCATGGTTCAAAAGATTTTAATGTTGAGGAATACAAACGTCCGACTTTTGAGGTAAATATTGAATCTCCGGATTCACAATTTGCATTGAATGAAATGGTTACAATAAATGGCAAAGCCATGGCATTTGCCGGATTTGGATTGGATAGTGTTACTTTCTCCTATGAAGTGGAGCGTGAACAGCAGTTCCCTTACTGGCGATACTGTTGGGGCTGGCCTCCTTATGTAAGCGAAAAAACCATCATTGCCCATGGTGATTCATTTACGAAAAAAGATGGCGGTTTTGAGGTGGAATTCAAACTCATCCCCGATGAAAGCACCAATAGCCGCTTCGATCCAGTTTTTGTTTACACAGTAACTGTTGATGTAACAGACAGAAACGGCGAAACCAGAACCGGAAGCAACAGCCTTAGTGCTTCATCCAAAGCATTGATTATCAACACAAATACTGAGGATAAAATCAACACATCCGAAATTGAAAAATACAAGGTTAGTGCTTCCAATCTTCAGGGAAAAGCTGTGAAGGCGATTATCAATCAATCAGTCTATTTACTTGCTACCGGAAATGATATTGAACGGCCACAATTATTGCAAAAACCAGATCGTCAATTGTTAACCGACAAAGAATTGCGAGCCTATTTTCCTCTGGATAATTTCTATCAACAAACTGATCCTGAAAAACGGTCAAAGAAACTGGTATTCAATCGTACAATTGAAGTGGATAGTATCGCGGATTTATTCCCGAAAGAAGCGGAAAAATGGGATCAAGGCAGCTATTATATAGTATTAACGGCACTTGACAATTATGGCAAAGAGGTGAAGCTACTCAAAGAGTTTATTCTGTTTAATGAAAAATCGAAGGAAGTTCCGGGCAAATCGTTCGCCTGGTCTTCTATTTCAATAACCACCGCGGAACCTGATGATACGATTGAATTTCACTTTGGTTCAGCAGCGAAGAATAATCGGGTGCTGATTGAACTGAGCGCCGGCACAAGAATTATTCAAAGTGAGTGGCTGTTAGTAAACAACGAAAAAATCAATATTCCTTATATCGTTAAAGAAGAAGACCGTGGAAGTCTTCGTTTTGAATTCACCTATATTCGTCACAACCGTTTGATGAACAGTGTATCGGATGTGAATATTCCTTTTACCAACAAAATGCTTGATATCCAGATCGAAACGAAACGCGACCGGTTGACACCCGGCATGAAAGATACCTGGACTGTTTCGGTGAAAGGCAAAAACAAAGAACAAATACAGTCTGAATTGATGGCCGCCATGTACGACGCCTCACTCGACGCATTTGTGCAACATAACTGGCTTTTTTCGCTGCTTCCTTACCGACCATATTTATCAACCTGGACGGCAGACCATGGATTTTCAGCCGGTAGTTCATCCGAACTTGTTGGTCATGATATAAACCTTTACTACCCACAACCCATTCTTAATCCATCACTCAATTGGTTTGGGTTATCACCTTTTGTCTATTTCCGTGGAGGACTGCTAATGGCCGCTGAGGCAAAATCAATGAGATTAGATAGTAAGATAGTAATGAACGAAGAGGAGGAAATGGTGACTGACCAGGCCAATGCAGAAGATGTAACGCTCACACCAGAAGCCTCCACGATTTCCGAGAAACCAACTGAAACCCAACCTTCACTCCGCACCAACTTCAACGAAACAGCTTTCTTTTATCCTCAGTTGAAAACGGACAACGATGGTTTGGTGACATTCAGTTTTCAACTGCCTGATGCACTCACCAAATGGAAATTACTGCTGCTGGCGCACAGCAAAGACCTGAAAACCGGAACAGCGGAATATTCTTTCACAGCATCCAAAGACCTGATGATTATGCCTAATCTGCCACGTTTTTATCGTGAAGGTGATACAGCATTTGTGCAGGCAAAAATTGTCAATACGGGAAAAGAAGCCATCATAGGGACAGCATCAATTGAGATATCCGATGCATTTAACGGACGCTTGCTCAGCGATTACTTTACTGAAAATCAAAGCCAGGTTTTCGAAACCATTGAACCTGGAATGAGTAAAAACATCCGTTGGAAAATAATTATCGGTAAACAGAGCAGTTTAATAAGGATGAAATTAACAGCAACTGCCGGCCTTTTCACTGACAGTGAAGCACATCAGATTCCTGTTTTACCGCAAAAAACACTGGTTACCGAAAGTCTAGTCTTGAACACAAATTCCAATTCAAACAAGGTATTCAGCTTCAGTCCGCTGAATAAAAAAGATGTCAGTCAGATTGAAAGACTCGAAATTCAATTGTGTTCCAACCCAAGCTGGTATGCAATTCAGGCATTGCCTTATCTTATCAACGATGATTTCGACAATGCAGAAAGTATATTCAATCGTTTCTATGCCAACGCACTGGCATCCATTGTTGCACAAAATATTCCGGAAGCGATGAAAGTGATCGACCAATGGAAAACGCATCAGCCCGATGAATTACTTTCAGGTCTTGAGAAAAACCAACACTTGAAATCAGTGCTGTTGCAGGAGACCCCCTGGGTGATGGAAGCAAAAGATGAAAGCGACCAGAAAAGCAGGATTGGCTTGCTTTTCGACATCAACCGCATGCAATATGAAAGATCTGTTTCGTTAAACCAGCTCAGGCAATTGCAAACAGCAAACGGCGCATGGACATGGTTTCCGGGCATGCCCGAAAGTGCCTATATCACCAACCGGATCGTGGCTGGTCTGGGAAAAATAAACAAACTGAATGCGCGTTCTGCGGATGCGCGTGACATAAACCAACTGGTAATACCGGCTATTGAATATCTTGATCAAAAACTAAGCCGGGACTACGAAAAGCTGATTTCTGAAAAGCAAAACAATGAATACAAACTCCGGGCCGATCACCTCAATTACCTTTATGCACGGAGTTTCTTCACGGATAAGACCATCAGCGAAAACACGAATGCTGCTTTTGAATTTATCATGAAGCACCTCGAAACAGATTGGAAAACTTTCGATAAAGGCATGCAGGCAATGGCAGCTGTGGCTCTGAATCGCTTTGGCAAACAGAACGCTGCCAAAGCCATCCTTGCCTCGCTGCGCGAACACGCGATTCATAATCCTGATCTGGGAATGTACTGGAAAAGCACGACTTCGTACCATTGGTATGAAGCGCCTATTGAATCGCAGGCGCTAATCATCAATGCATTTGAGGAGATTGAAGGAAAATCGGACGACATCGACCAGATGCGGACCTGGATTCTCAGTCAGAAACAAACCAACCGATGGAAAACAAACAGCGCTACAGCCGAAGCCATTTATGCGCTGTTGCTTCGCGGAACAGACTGGATCAATGATTCAAAACCAGTCGAACTGAAGGTTGGCAAAGTTGAGATCGGAAATATATCGGTGAATGAAACAGTACCTATGTTTACGAAAGTCTGGAAGACTAATGAAATCACTCCTGATATGTCATTTATCGGGATAAAAAATCCAAACAGTTCCATGTCGTGGGGAGGAGCATTCAGGCAGTACTTTATTGATATTGATAAAGTAAAAGCGAGCAAAACGCCTTTGCAACTGACCCGTGAATTGTATGTTGAACGGATTGGCGAAAGCGGAAAAGAATTGGTTTCAACCGATGATCAGTCCATCAAAGTGGGCGACAAGGTTATTGTCAGGATTGTGCTCACCGTGGACCGTGATATGGAGTTTGTTCATCTGAAAGACCAGCGTGCTGCTGCCTTTGAACCCACGAATGTATTATCGGGTTATGCATACAAGGGCGGGCTTGGATATTACCAGACCACGAAAGACGCGTCCACCGATTTCTTTTTCGATTATCTGCGCAAAGGAAAATATGTGTTTGAATATGAACTGGTAGCCTCGCAATCGGGCGAATTTTCGAACGGACGCGCACTTATCGAATGCTATTATGCACCTGAATTTTCGAGCCATAGTGATGGGTTGAGGGTAAAAGTAGTGAACTAAAGTGAGCTACACTTCGGCAGGCTCAGTGTAAAAAGTGATCTAAAGTTGGGAGTTAGCTAAATACTATGGGGAAATAGATATTTCACTGATAACATGGTATTACCCATTTCGGAGTTTGTAACTACATTGTGTTGGTCTAAAAAGTCCGCTACCATCGTTATACTTGAGCCAAAAAATGCGCACTTCGGCAAACTCAGTTTGACATTGCTCTTTCAGAGAAAGCCTGTCAGAAATCCTATTGACCCTTTCTCTTTTGTAGCAAACCATCAAACATTCAGTTCAAACACGACTGTTACGGGGTCAACTGTATTCATCCTCTTACAATTATAAAACAAGGTCAGTTATTCTATTAAATGGAAAACTATCCCGGTGAAAATTGTACTATCTTTACTGTTAATCAGTGTTGCTATTTCAGCAATTGATCCTGTTTGAGCAGTTTAATACCTGTCATTCATGAAAAAACTTGTCCTTATCATTCTATGCATTCATCTATGCACAGCAGCATACAATCAGGTGATTAAAGGTATTATTTCTGACAAACACACCTATAGTAAGATCTGGCTGGCTTCTGTCTATTTTAACGGAACATTTGCAGGAACTACCTCAGATGAACATGGATATTTTGAGCTGGACATATCAAAACATTCTTCCATGCCGATTACCATAAGCGCCATAGGTTACTATTCCCTTACGATGTCCGGTTTTTCTATCAGTGAACCACTGATGGTTTATTTGATACCTAAGGTTTTTGAATTAAACGAGATTGTTGTCAGTGCCAGGTCTGATCAAAGAAACAGGAAAGAAAACCTGCAGTTGTTCAGAACAGCATTTCTTGGTACAACAGCCAATGCGCAAAAATGTAGAATAATGAATGAAAGCGATATTACATTCGACAATCCACCTGATAATGATACGCTGAAAGCATTTGCCTCTAATCCAATCATGATTGAAAACAAGGCATTAGGCTATAAAATAACCTATTATCTCGACAGGTTCGAATATTATAAAAAAAGTAAAACCATCTTTTTTTACGGAAACATCATCTTTACTGACGATGCATCCTTGCAAGAAACAAAAAAAGAAACCATCGAACGCAGAAGAAAATACGCCTATCTCGGGTCAAGAATGCACTTTTTCAGGGCATTGTGGTCGAATGATTTGGCCTCAGCCGGATTTACAATCAAAAGTCCGGCTATCGAAAATCCGGACTATAACAACATTGTATTTATAGACTTAAACGGGAAAAAATATCTCAAACACATCGAAAATTTATCCATTGGCTTTAATAAAAGTGTGAGTAAAATTGTTTTTCTTCATGCAAACATTTTCTTCGGTCAAGACGGATATTTTGATCCTTTGGCTATTGGATGGAAAGGTGAAATGGCGAAACAGCGTATCGCCGACTGGCTGCCTTATGAATATGCTGCTGAATAATAATCTGTGCTCAACAATTATGATCTACCTTTATCCCCGACGCCGAAATTTTTCGGTAGAATTTTATCAAAAAAATCCATGGGAAAATTAAAATTGTTTTCTGCTAATCTATTGTTAATTGTATTGTTGGCATCTGTATTAAACGGTTGTCAAAAAGACGAATCTACCAAAACTGATCCAATAATCAACTGGGAAAATCCGGCTGATATCTATTTCGGAATCCTGCTCGATACGCTGCAACTCAATGCAACTGCCGATGTGGCGGGCACCTTTGTTTATACACCTGCATCAGGCATAAAACTCAATGTTGGTGATGATCAGGAGCTGAAAGTTGATTTTTCTCCAACCGATGCCACTCTGTATAATTCAGCCAGCAAAACCGTAAGTATTAATGTGTTGCCGGCAAGTTTAAGTACAGCCATCTTCAATCCTGATTTGGTTTATGGATCAGTTACTGATATAGATGGGAATATATATAAAACAATTACCATCGGCACACAAACCTGGATGGCAGAAAACCTCCGCACCACCACATACCGTAATGGTGATGCCATACCTGAAGTGACAGGAAATACTGCATGGATCGGATTGAATTCGGATGCCTATTGTAATTACGACAATAATTCGGATGAAACAGCAATAGCAACCAATGGCAGATTGTATAATTGGTTCGCCGTGACTGACAGCCGAATCCTTGCGCCTGCAGGCTGGCATATTGCCACCGATGCAGAGTGGAGCACAATGACAAGTTATCTGGGAACTGAAAATAATGCAGGTGGCAAATTAAAAGAAACCGGAAACACGCACTGGAACAGTCCGAATAACGGCGCAACCAATGCAAGTGGGTTTACGGCATTACCATGTGGCCGGCGCGAATACAATACTGGTTTGTTTATCAATGATGGGTATGATGGATTTTGGTGGACAAGCTCGGCTTATAATCCTGATTACTCGTGGTATCGTTACCTTCATTATGATATTTCTGCCATCTATCGCGCTAATTTCCACAAACAATATGGATTTTCGGTACGCTGCGTGAAAGATTAGGTTGTTTCAACCCGGAATCCGGACAGTGTGCTATTCACTTTTTCAAAATAATTTTAATTGGTTTTCAGGATTTTTATATCTTTGCGATCCAAACGTTCTTTAACATGCCCGGATGGCGGAATTGGTAGACGCGCTGGTCTCAAAAACCAGTGAGGTTACACTCGTGCCGGTTCGATCCCGGCTCCGGGTACATGTTCAAAAGGTTGTCTTGATT
>CAJBPB010000310.1 GCA_903957365.1 uncultured Bacteroidota bacterium | reverse complement strand
TCTTCCCAAATAAGAAGAGCTGTCGATTCTATTGCCCTAAATATTTCTGAAGGCTCTATCGTTCAATCCGCTCTTGAATACAAGAAATTCATTGGTTATTCAATTCGTTCTTTAGCTGAAGTAGTAACATGCCTACATAAAGCAAAAAGACGTTATTACATTTCAGAAGAAGAATTCCAAAAACAATATGAGTATGCTTATAATCTGATGAATATGATGATTTCATTTCGTGAAAAAATAAAATGAAAGTTTTAAAATATGGTAAAATCAATTTTTTAACAGGCATCGTGCTTTCAGCTTCTAACCCAAATACTTCGTGCTTCCAGCTTCCGGCTTCTAACCCATAATAAAAAATCTATCCCCTATGAACATACACCACAACATTGAACAGTTATCCAACATAAAAACCGACCTTTTCGGCAAAGATTTTCTACTAACCTGGGAAAAGAGTGAAGCCTCTATCCGGATGATTCTGGATGTTGCCAATATTCTGAAAGAAATGCGGGCCAGCAATATTTCGACACGACTTTTCGATTCAGGACTGGCAATTTCCAATTTCCGTGACAATTCAACACGCACACGCTTTTCCTTTGCTTCGGCCAGCAATTTACTTGGCCTGGCGGTTCAGGATCTGGATGAAGAAAAATCGCAGATTGCACATGGTGAAACGGTGCGCGAAACGGCCAATATGATCTCGTTCATGTCGGATTTCATTGGCATCCGCGATGATATGTTCCTTGGCGAAGGCAATAAATATATGCGTGAAGTGGGTGCTGCGCTGGACGAAGGATTCGCAAACGGTGTTTTACCTTCAAGGCCGGGCATTGTAAACCTGCAATGTGATATGGACCATCCTACACAGTCACTGGCTGATCTGGCTCATCTGCAACAGCAATTTGGTTCGCTTGAGAACCTCCGTGGCAAGAAAATTGTGATGAGCTGGGCCTATTCACCAAGTTATGGCAAGCCACTTTCGGTTCCCCAGGGTGTGATCGCACTCATGTCACGCTTCGGAATGAATATCGAACTTGCTTATCCTGAAGGTTATGGACTGATTCCTGAAATCGTTGACATTGCAAAAAGCAATTCTGCTCAGAGCGGAGGTTCGTTAAATATCAGCCATTCGATGGAAGAAGCCATGCAGGATGCTGATATCGTTTATCCCAAGAGTTGGGCACCATTTCATATCATGCAACAACGGACAGCCCTTTTGCAAAAAGCGGATAAACAAGGGCTAAAAGAACTCGAACAGGTTTGTCTGGCAAACAATGCCAAATTCAAAAACTGGGAATATGATGCTTCCAAGATGAAACAAACCAAAAATGGTGATGCTTTGTATCTGCACTGTCTGCCAGCCGACATCAGCGGTGTTTCCTGCGAAGCCGGAGAGGTGAATGCTGCTGTTTTTGAAAAATACCGTATTCGTACTTATCTCGAAGCAGGTTACAAACCTTATGTGATTGCAGCCATGATGCTGACCAATAAATTCTCTCAACCCGCTGAAATCCTGAATAAAATTCTGGAAAGAAAAAATTTAAGGGTAGGGATTTAAATTAAAAAGGTTGTTCCGGCCTACAATACAAAATTCCTTTTTACCTTCGATTCGGTCATCACAAATGAACTGAAAAACTGACTTATATTGCTGATTACAGAAAGCTTATGGGTGATAAACCGATGATAATCCTCCATATCTTCACAATGCACTTTCAGTAAAAAATCGGAGTTGCCCGAAATATAATAGGCTTCCATCACTTCATCAAGTTTGTTCATCTGCGCCTCAAATGCTTCTATGGCCGTTTTGGTGTGATCATTCAGTGATACAGAAATATATACGATGAGCTTTTTTCCGATCAGTTTAGGATCGATTTCGGTCAGATAATTTTTAATAAAACCACTGTTCTCCAGCTTTTTCACCCGCTCGTAAATCGGAGTGGTGGAAAGAAACAATTGCTTCGAAAGTTCACGAATCGTTAACCGACTGTTTAATTGCAATAGATTCAATAACTTACGATCTATTTCGTCTAATTTTTTCATATGTATATCTTTTTTCTGAAAATAGCTCCTGATAACGGATCAAATATATAATAAATCTAATAAAGTACATGAAACAGGTAAAATATTCTATAATTTCATCGAAGAAAAGAAATATACAATATGATCGTAACTTAGCATGGTTAAAAGACAATTAAAACTATTATGATCGCATTAATTGACAATATTACAAACGAAAAAGCATTGCAAAATGCTGTAAACAGGTTCAGGGAAAAAGGGATTTTACTTCCTACTTTCGCGCAAATGCGTAACCCTGAACTTATTCCTGAGAAGATTAAGAAAAACCTTAAAAACATTGGTTTGTGGGAGATGAATCCTTTAAACCTTTTCAGAATTACCTGGAAGAATGAGCCCAAAGAAAAGGGTGGATTGTTTGGGAACCCAAACTATATCGAATTGCCGAAATCACTCACCGGTGTTGATGCGCGTATTGTGCTGCTGCTTGGCAAATGGTTTCCGACAGGCGCGCATAAAGTCGGCGCAGCATACGGTTGTCTGGCACCAAGCATAATCACAGGCGGTTTCGATCCTACTTACAATAAAGCTGTATGGCCTTCAACTGGAAATTATTGTCGCGGAGGTGCGTTCGATTCAAAAATCATGGGAACCGAATCGGTAGCCATCCTTCCTGAAGAGATGAGTAAAGAACGTTTTACCTGGCTACGTGATGTGATTGGTTCTGAGGTGATTGCTACACCAGGTTGCGAATCAAATGTAAAAGAGATTTATGATAAATGCTGGGAAATCCGTCGTACACGTCCTGATTGCATCATCTTTAACCAGTTTGATGAGTTTGGTAATGCTGCCTGGCATTATAACACCACCGGCCATGCTATCGAGGATGTGTATAATCTGATAAAGACCGACAAAAGCGAGCTGACGGCTTATGTTTCAGCAACAGGATCGGCAGGCACGATCGCAGCCGGCGACTATTTACGTACAATCGCACCGCATATTAAGGTGGTAGCTTCGGAAGCACTCCAATGCCCTACTTTATTAATGAATGGATTTGGCGGACATCGTATCGAAGGAATTGGAGACAAACATGTGCCATGGGTTCATAATGTTAAAAATACCGATGTTGTTACAGCCATTGATGATGAGGATTGCATGCGTGTTTTCCGTCTGTTTAACGAGAAAAAAGGTCATGATTATCTGATTTCCATTGGTTTAGATCCTGAGTTAGTGAATAACCTGCATCAGCTTGGTATTTCAGGCATAGGCAATATTCTTTCAGCCATCAAAACTGCCAAACACTTCGAACTGACATCTGATGATATCATTATTACGATTGCAACTGATTCAGCAGAGATGTATGGTTCACGTCTGGAAGAACTGAAAACAGAGAAAGGAGAATACACGCAGCTTCAGGCGGCCAAAGACATGGAAAAATGTCTTTTTGGTACTTCAGTTGCACATTTGAAGGAACTGAATTATACTGACCGTAAAGCCATTCATAACCTGAAATATTTTACATGGGTTGAACAACAGGGGAAAGAAATTGCAGATCTGAATCAGCTTTGGTATGACCGCGAAATCTGGAAAAAACTTTTCCACCAGGTAGATAGATGGGACGAAATGATTGAAGAATTCAATGAACGCTCGGGCATGAAGAAAGAGATGCAATAAAAAGATGGATTTTTTAATGAAATGAAGGACTAAACTTTTGGCTAAAGCCATTTTTGAATATGAGTTTGAGTTTGATAATCCTCCGGCTGAAGCCGGAGGGAATTCAGCTGGAGGGAATTTAGAATTTACAGTTGAAAATCATTTATTGAAATAGAGAGTCATCAGTAAAATCTTCAATTGGCTCGGGCTTCAATTGACTCGGGCTTCAGCCCGAGTTTAAATAAAAAAATCATGTGGCTTTAGCCAAACAAATTATTGAAAGAAGAAGTAAATCTAAATTTGAAACATACATTTAATTGTGTCATTTACTTGCTTAAAACATTGAATTCATGCCATTTATAAAAGTCTATATTCATTTCGTATGGAGCACAAAAAACTGGGTGCCCTATCTGGCTACGAAAGAAATAAGACAAACTTTTTGGCAACATATCAAAGAAAACGCGAAGGAAAAAGGCATCTTTATTGATTTCGTAAATGGTCATGCTGACCATTGTCATTGTCTTGTTTTATTGGGTTCAGATCAGACAATCAGTAAAATTATGCAGTTGATCAAAGGCGAATCTTCTTTTTGGATTAATCACAACAAGATTATCAATCAGAAATTTGAATGGCAGGATGAATATTATGCTGTGTCTGTTTCTGAGTCAGGTTTAGTAAATGTTCGAAATTATATCAGAAATCAGGAAGAGCATCATGCACATAAAACATTTCAGGAGGAATATGATGATTTTATTGTCAAATATGGATTTCAGAGATTTAAGGACTAAACTTTTGGCTAAAGCCATTTTGATTATGAGTTTGATAATCCTCCGGCTGAAGCCGGAGGGAATTCAGTTGGAGGGAATTTAGATTTAACAGTTGAAAATCATTTATTGAATTATTGAGTCATTAGTAAAATCTTCAATTGACTCGGGCTTTAATTGATTCGGGCTTCAGCCCGAGTTTAAATAAAAAATACAATCGGCTTTAGCCAAAAGTTAAATTATAAGATGTCAAATGAAAAATACAATATGACACTATCAACTTTTCATACAAAACACCACTATCAGTGTATTAACTGTGATGCAACCTATGAGGGTCAAAACACTATTTACCTGTGCCCGGTCTGCAACGAGAAAAATAAGCAGGGATTACCGCCTAAAGGTGTTTTAAAAACTATATATGATTATAAGTCATTACGAAAACATTTTACAGGATTCTCAACACTTAAATTACATGGATTTATCGATTTACTTCCGATAGAACAGCCTGGCAGTCTGCCAAAACTTCGTGTTGGTGAAACACCACTGTATTCCGTTAATAAACTGAATGATAGAAAAATGCCATTTGAGATTTTGTTAAAAGACGACTCTCAAAATCCAACATTTTCTTTTAAAGACAGGGCTTCAGCACTTGTTTCAGCATACGCAAAGGAACATGGTTTTCAAACAATTGTTGCGGCATCCACAGGTAATGCAGGATCTTCGCTGGCCGGAATCTGCGCTTCACAAAGGCAGAAAGCCATTATCATGATTCCGGCTTCGGCACCTGTAGCCAAACTCACACAGATAATGATGTATGGCGCACGGCTTGTCGCGGTAAACGGCACCTACGACGATGCTTTTGACCTGAGTATCAAAGCGACAGAAATGTTTGGCTGGTACAACCGCAATACAGCGTTTAATCCGCTGACAATTGAAGGAAAAAAAACCGTCGCTTTTGAACTGTTTGAACAACTTCACTTTACTATTCCTGACCGAATTTTTATTCCGGTTGGCGACGGTGTCATTTTATCGGGTGTTTACAAAGGGTTTGAGGATCTGCTCGAACTGAAACTCATCGAAAAAATGCCAACCATGATTGCTGTGCAATCACTGGGAAGTGATAATCTGATACGAAATCTTGGTTCCAAAACATTTACCATTAAGGAAAGTAAAACCATCGCTGATTCTATTTCGGTTGATGTGCCACGGAATTTCTATATGGCTCAATACTATCTTGAAAAATACGAAGGAGAAAACCTTGCTGTGACCGATGAAGAGATACTTGCGGCCTCATCCACACTGGCAAATAACACTGGAATCTTTGCTGAACCAGCAGCCGCCACTGCTTTTGCAGGATTACTTGCTTACCATCAACAAAATAAATTGCAGGATGGCTCCCGTAATGTGGTATTGTTAACCGGATGCGGATTAAAAGACTTGAAATCAGTGCAAAATATGCTTAACTTGCCTGCGTCAATTGATCCAACAATTGAAAATCTGAAAAAAATATTGTCATGATTTCCTTACAAATCAACGGAATACTTTCCATATTTTCAGGAAATCCGGAAACAAGCCTGCTGGATTTTTTAAGGAATGAAAAACACATTACCTCAGCCAAAGATGGTTGTTCTGGACAAGGTGTTTGTGGCGCGTGTACGGTGGAAGTCAACGGAAAGGCCAAATTGGCCTGTCGTGTGAAGATGAAAGAACTCACATCTGCTGAGGTGATTACAACAGAAGGAATCCCTGAAAAACTTCGCCAGATTATTGGAAAAGCGTTTGCCAATCAAGGCGCTGTGCAATGTGGGTTTTGTACGCCGGGTTTTATCATGCGGATGAAATCATTGATAAATACAAACCCCAACGCGACACGCGGTGAAATAATCAAAGTCGTTTCGCCTAATCTCTGCCGTTGTACCGGATATGTAAAGATTGTGGATGCCATTGAAGCGGTATTGCGTGAAATAAATCAACCACAAAAAACTGATAAAGAAATAATTACAGCAAATATTGGTGAGCGGTTTCCAAAATATCAATCCATCGAAACGGCCCTCGGTGATCGTAAGTTTGTGGATGATATGCATTTTGAAGACATGCTCCATGCAGCATTGAAATTCAGTGATTTTCCGCGGGCTTTTGTAAAGAAAATTGATGTTTCTGAAGCAAAATTTTACAAAGGAGTAAAGGCCGTTTTTACCGCAAAAGATATTCCGGGCGATAAATACACCGGATTGATATTTCAGGATTGGCCACTGATGATCGGCGAAGGCGAAACAACGCATTATATTGGTGATGTTTTGGCCATTGTTGTCGCTGATAATGAATTGATTGCACGCAAAGCAACTGATCTTATAAAGATAGAATATGAAGTCCTGAAACCGGTGACTGATATGCATGAAGCACTTTTGCCAACTTCACCCGTTGTTCATATACATAGTCCAAACCTGCTGGAAAGATGCAAAATCAAATTTGGTGACGTTGAAACCGCCTTTAAATCTGCTGCTTTCATTTCCTCTGGAATCTTCGAAACCCAGCGCATCGAACACGCTTTCCTTGAAACAGAAACAGCCATTGCACTGCCTGAAATTGAAGGGGTAAAAATATTTAGTCAGGGACAAGGTGTGTATGTCGATCAGAAACTCATTGCTAAAATACTGGGACTTCCACTTGAGAAAGTACGGGTTGTTCAGGTGCAAAACGGAGGTGGATTCGGCGGTAAAGAAGATCTGACCGTGCAGGGTCATGCGGCGTTAGCTGCTTTTCTGCTACAACAGCCTGTTCGCATGCATTTGAACCGCATCGAATCGATGCGTATGCATCCGAAGCGTCATCCTGTGTGGATGGATATGCGTTTGGCCTGCGATCAAAATGGAAAGTTAACCGCGATATCGTTGCGTGCGGTGGGAGACAGTGGCGCGTATGCCTCCGTCGGGACAAAAGTAATGGAACGTGTTGTTGGGCACGCTACAGGAGGTTACGCCATTCCAGCTGTGGATATTCAGGCCGACACCGTTTACACCAATAATATTCCTTCTGGCGCTATGCGCGGATTTGGTGTGCCTCAGGTGGTTTTTGCCATCGAAAGTTGTATCGATGACTTATGCAAACGAGGCGGTTTCGACCGCTGGCAGTTACGTTTTGACAATGCCCTGGAAGAAGGTTCAACAACCGCCACCGGACAGCGATTACAGGGTGTTGGACTGAAAAAGACGCTCCTCGCTGTGAAAGATCAGTTTCAAAAAGCCCGTTTCGCCGGAATCGCCTGTGGAATAAAAAACACAGGTGTTGGAAATGGAATGGTTGACGAAAGCGAAGTTTGTATAACAATTGTATCGAAAAATGAGGTGCTCATTCAGCATGGCTGGACCGAAATGGGACAAGGCGTGCATACCATGGCTGTGCAGACATTGCATCATGAAACCGGAATCCGGCCTGAAGTTATCAGGGTTGAAGTTGATACCCATGCAAACCTTCCAACAGGCATGACAACCTCATCAAGGGCAACTGCCTTGGTTGCAAACGCGATCATTGATGCTGCAAAAGACTTGAAAAATGATCTTGAAAATTCAACACTTAAAAACCTTACAGGAAAAAATTATAAAGGAAAATATATCTGTGATTTCACCTGCAAACCCGGTGCAGATGTGCCTGATCCGAAGATTCATTTTGCTTATGGATATGCCACACAGGTTGTGATTTTAGACGATAAAGGCAACATTCAGAAGGTGATTGCGGCACATGATGCCGGAAAAATCATGAACCGGATGCTCTTCGAAGGACAGATCGAAGGCGCTATCCATATGGGATTGGGTTACGCGCTCACCGAAGATTTCCCGATGACAGACGGCCTTCCGGTCAGCTTGAAATTCAAGGATGTTGGCATTCTGCGTGCCAACGAAATGCCCGAAATCGAAGTAATCGGAATTGAAGAAAGTGATCAATACGGCCCTTATGGCGCCAAAGGTATTGGTGAAATCGGTTTGGTGCCAACGGCAGCAGCAGTCGTGAACGCACTTAATTTTTTCGATGGAAAAAGAAGAATGAAACTGCCGGTCTGGAGAGATATGCGTGCTGAAAAGTGAACAGAGAAAAGTGAAAAATACTTGCTGAACTTTGTACATTTGTAAACCAATATGTTGGTAACAGCGTTTGGGTGTTTTATTTGACAAATAATCCGTCATGAAACACGAAACGTGAAACTTTACAAAATTAAACCTTACAAATCCAAGACATGATAACCCTGATTAGAAATGCCCACATATATGCACCCGAAAACCTTGGCCAAAAAGATGTTTTACTTGCCGGAAATCAGATTGTAAAGATGGAGGACCGGATCGAAATCTCATCCTCACTAATCGACAAGGAGATTGACGCAACCGGATTGTACCTCACACCCGGTTTTATCGATGCGCATGTACATATTGCCGGAGCAGGCGGTGAAGGCGGACCCGCTTCCCGAACTCCCGAACTCTTACTCAGCGATATGCTGAAAGCTGGTGTTACCACAGTGATAGGCTGTCTGGGAACGGATGGTTTCACACGCAGTGTGGAAAGTGTGCTTATGAAAGTGAAGCAACTGCGTGCCGAAGGTGTTTCATCGTGGATGTACACCGGCGCATATCAGGTCCCGACACCCAGCATCACCGGCGATTTCGCAAAAGATATTGCACTGATTGAAGAAATAATCGGGGTGGGTGAAGTGGCTGTGTCTGATCATCGCTCCTCAGTCCCAACCACAAACGAATTGATCCGCATCGCCGCCCATGCCCGTGTGGCCGGAATGATCAGCGGTGGACCCGGAATCGTGAATATTCATCTCGGTGATGCCAGAGATCCTTTCCGCCCGATTTATGATGCGGTGGAAAAAAGCGAATTGAATTTCAGACAGTTTTTCCCGACACACATCAACCGGAACGATTATATTTTCAAAGATGCATTGACTTATGGATTAAATGGTTATGTTGATATTACCACCAGCTCCTACCCCTATTATCAGGATGAGGAGATCAAACCTTCGACCGCGTTGCGCCTTTTACTCGAAGCCGGAGTGCCCATCAATCATATCACTTTCACTTCCGATGCCTGTGGCTCACTTCCGGCTTTCGACAGTCTTACCGGAGAATTGACAGCCCTCGACACCGGCCTGCCCGCATCAAACCTAACCGAGTTGAAAGATGCCGTTGAAATTGAAAAAATTCCACTTGAAACTGCCTTAAAAGTGATCACTGAAAACCCGGCCAGAATTCTGAAACTCCGTAAAAAAGGTGTCATAAAAGAGGGAATGGATGCAGATATCTTACTGTTAAACAGTGATTTAAGTATTCATAGTCTGTTCGCCTTGGGAACGCAAATGATGGAAAATGGTTCGCTTCTGAAAAAAGGTGCGTACGAAAGATAATAATACCAATTGTTTCAAACACAAAACCACCGGATGAATGTATCGCCCAGTGGTTTTTTTAATTTAGTTTGTCACAGCAGTGACACCTTGAAAATATTAATCTTTGAGGTGTTTACTCAGGAATTTCTCCATGGAACGGTAGAAATCGAAGCGGTTTTCCTCATTATGGAAACCATGACCTTCGTTGTCTTTCACCATATACTCCACATCAACACCACGTTTGCGTAAAGCTTCAACAATCTGATCCGACTCGGCGATGTTTACACGCGGGTCGTTTTTGCCTTGCGCTACAAACAAGGGAGCCATAATCCGGTTGGCATTCAGGGCCGGTGAAGTGGCTTCGAGTTGAACGCTGTCGTTTACAGGATTACCAACCATCTCGTACATCATATCGAGCATGGGTTTCCAGTAAGGAGGAATGGTATTCATAAATGTAAAAAGATTCGAAACACCAACATAATCAACGCCGGCAGCATATAAAGTCGGGGTAACGACCAATCCCTGTAAAGTAGCATATCCGCCATAACTGGCGCCATAAATGGCAATATTGTCTTTGTCAGCAATGCCTTCGTGAATGAGCCAGTAAACCCCATCGGTAATGTCATTCTGCATGGTCAAACCCCATTGTTTGAAACTTGATTCCCAGAAAGCACGGCCATATCCGGTCGAACCACGGAAATTCATCTGCAACACAGCATAACCACGGTTAGCCAAAAACTGCACTTCAGGATTGAATCCCCAGTTGTCGCGTGCCCATGGTCCACCATGAGGATTCACAACGACAGGAAGATTTTTTGCTTCAACACCTTTTGGTAAGGTAAGATATCCATGAATAATTTGTCCGTCACGGGCGCGGTATTGGATCGGTTTGATGTCGGCCATTTTGGTTTCATCAATCCATGGGCTTACTTCCTGAATCTTTGTCAGTTTGTCTTTTACCTTATCGTAAATGTAATAGGCGCCCAATGAACGGTCGCTATAGGTGCGGACGATAAAAGTTTCTTCGGCTTTGTCGGATGCAGCGACAGAAAGTTCATAACCTTTCAGTTCACCTTCGAGGCGTTCGAAGAGTTTTTTGGTGGTTTCATCAAAGAAATGGCGTTCACGTTTCCACGATACAAAACTTGCGGCGGTCAACACCTTGCGTTTACGCGAATAGCTGATGTTCGAAAGATCATAATCATCGTTTTTATAAAGAACTTCAATCTCTTTGCCCGTTTCAGGATCAAAAACTACAGCTGCACTTTTATCGCGGCCCAGATTTGATGTGGCATACACGTATTTGTTGTCAAAAGTAAAAAAGGCAGGATCAAGCGATTCCTTGAAATTGGTAGTCAATATCGGTTTAAATTCATCCTGCTCGGTGGCACGGTATTGCACCTGGGTATTGATTCCATCGACGATGGCAAGAGCCAGACGCAGTTTTCCTTCGTGGTCGGTTATCCAGCCCTGGATATTTCCCGGATTTTCGGCCAGCATCACCATGTCACCGGTTTTGATATTGAGACGATACGGATCAAAAACCTGTGGGTTTCTTTTGTTCAATCCGATAATCACTTCATCTTCCTGATCTTCCAAATCATCTATGATCTGGGTACGGACACCTTCGAAACAAGTGAAGCATTTTTGGTTTTTACCATTGTTATCCACGCCATAAAGCGCGAAGTTTTCGTCACCACCACTGTCTTTCAAAAACAGGATGCGGCTGTTGTTGGCCCAGAAATATCCTGCGATATCGCGGTCAGTTTCTGAGGTGATACGTGTGACCTTCTCGCTTCCAATTTTTTGAACAAATATATTCATACGACTTTCGTAAGGTCCGAGGAAGGAAATATATTTTCCGTCGGGACTGATATCATACGATGTGCGGTCTGAGTTTTTGAAGAAGTTCTCCAATGGGATGATTTCGGTGGATTGTGCCATAAGCTGAATGTTTAACAAAAAGCCAATCGACATTGCGCCAAGCAATCCGAAGAGCATTTTTCTGGTTGTATTCATGAAATTAATATTAGGTTATTAATGTATTAATCCCGGATTCTCTGCTTTTACCGGTATTCAAAGGCAAATGTAATAAAAGCAAATAAATGCGCTCTTTCGTTACATCCAAATTCAAGCTCAACAATTGTAATTTAAAGAAGTTTAACAATTGGCTCCTCTGCCCAACCTTGTGATCAAACCAACAGAATCTCAAAAAGTTCACGGTAAAGGATCGGAATAAATAATAGGTCTTATGAAATGGTTTCAAATGATTTTTTCCTATTTTTGATGTGTTGAGGCTGTTGATACAACAGATTCTCATTGAAAACGTTTAGCAATAAATTAAACTGTGAATCTTTACTCAAGAAAGAAAAAGTGGAAAATCGTGCTGGCCACTATCGCATTGATCATCATCAGTGCGTCCATTTTTTATACGAATACCCTGGTCAACAGGTTTGCCAATGAGGAGCGGACCCGTATCAGGGTTTGGGCCGAGACGGTGCAGCGACGTATTCAGATGATTGATTACAACGAGAATTTTTACTCTCAGATCAGCAAACAGGAACGTGAACGCGTTGAGTTACTTGCCAAGGCATACCGCCGCTTACTGGACGGAACCACCGATGAAGACCT
>CAJBPB010000309.1 GCA_903957365.1 uncultured Bacteroidota bacterium | reverse complement strand
GTACCTGATTTCACATTTGGTTTTGGATTAGGTAAGCAATGGGATAGGGTAAATCTGGTTGTTGATAGCATCACAAACCGAACGGTCGCTATAAATACAGTATATACAAGTAAAAATAAACACTTCGATAATGTGGCAAAATTTGCATCGGAGTCCGTTTCTTATATGTCATATAATTGGCCCGGATTATCTTTTCCCTATCCTAAGGTGACAGTTTTTTGTGATGACAGAACAGGGGGAGGAATGGAATCACCAATGATGGCAAATAACAGCGCACCAGAGGATGAAGCCGCTTCTTACGGATTGACTTTTCATGAGATTGCGCATACATATTTCCCTTTTTATATGGGGACAAACGAAAAAAAATATGCTTTCATGGATGAAGGATGGGCGAGTTATCTTCCAACAGGTTTGGTTGATAGTCTTTACCCAGCGCATAATTCCTTTAAGGGAATTGTTAGAAAGTACGAAGAAAGTGCTGGTTTTGAATTTGATACACCTCCAATGGTTTTGAATCAATTGTTAGGTGCAAATTACCAAAGCCTTCGCTTAGCTAGTTATGTCAGGCCATCAATGGCATATCATTTTATGAAGAATGCGATGGGAGAGGAGCTGTTTAAACTTGGTTTACAAAACTACATGAAAGTATGGGCTGGCAAGCATCCAACACCCAATGATTTTTATGCCGCAATGGAACTGACTTTGGGAGAGGACCTTAATTGGTATATCAGTCCATGGTTTTACGAATTTGCTTATCCTGATCTGGCGTTACGGAAAGTTACCAAAGATGGACTAATTGTGATTGAAAACGTTGGCGGATTACCTTTACCTATCGAACTGAATCTTTTGTTTACCAACGGAAGTAAACTTAAAATTCAAAAGAATGCATCTATCTGGAGTTCTGGCGAAAAATCGATCATTATTCACTATGAATCAGATTCACCACTTCAGGAAGTTTATCTTGGTTCGGATCTGATACCCGATTCGAACAAAAAAAGTAATAAAATGTTATTTATTGATTAGCTCTTTCATTGATAATTGTAGAAGTTATTTACGAATTTTGATAATTATTAAAGAAAATATCAAGACATTTATACTGGAATTAAGGGAACATTAAGGATTACTGAATTTACCCGCATCAAAAAAATTAATAAGTTTGCCGAAAAATAGATAAACCATTTGAAAATGAAATTTAGAAATCTACTCATCATAGCATTGTCAGTTTTGGCCCTGCCAATATTTGGTCAGATCGCTCCTGAAACCTACTATATTCAATTCTCAGACAAAGCCGGATCTGTTTATTCAATCGATAATCCCGAAGCATTCCTTTCACAACGAGCCATCGATCGCAGAGAACGTCAATACATTCCAATTATAGAGAATGATATTCCGGTAAACCAGAATTATATTGATGGTGTTGATGCTACGGGTGCAACCTTGTTATTTGCTACCAAATGGTTGAATGGATTGACAATAACAACAAATGATCCTGCAGTTCTGGGAGCAATTCAGGCATTACCTTATGTTGTTGAAATTCGCGGACTTGTTGATGAACCTATGGAACAAATTATCAAAGAAAAGATTTTCTTTACTAATGAGATTGTTACAAATCAAAAACCATCCAATTCAATAAAAAACACCAATGATTTTAATTATGGAAATGCTTATACCCAAATCAATCAGTTGAATGGTATACCATTGCATGATCAGGGTTATCGGGGACAAGGTATGGTTATTGGTATTCTCGATGGTGGATTTCAGGAAACAGATACACACGTTGCATTTGATAGTTTGAGAAACAATGGGCAGATTTTAGGCACAAAAGATTTTGTTCATCCTGGTGGCAATGTTTACACTGAAAGTTATCATGGTACCATGGTGTTGAGTACAATCGGGTCAAACGTTCCAGGACAAATGATTGGTACAGCACCAAAAGCTTCATTTTGGTTATTACGTTCTGAATATGTCAGTACAGAAAACGTTGTTGAGGAATACAATTGGGTTTCTGCTGCTGAATTTGCTGATAGTGTGGGCGTTGATGTCATTAACTCTTCACTTGGTTATATCGATTTCGATATGCCTGAATGGGATCATACCTATTCACACATGGATGGAAATACAGCAATTTGCACAATTGGTGCTGATTTGGCCGCAAGTAAAGGAATACTGGTCGTTAATAGTGCTGGTAACTCAGGCGACAATTGGGACTTCCCTTATGTTGGATCGCCAGCTGATGGAAATGAAGTTTTTTCAATTGGTGCAGTAGATGGTAATGGTTCAAGGGCATCTTTCAGCTCAATCGGACCCACCTATGATGGAAGAATAAAACCTGATGTTATGGCAATGGGTTCCGGAACTGCAGTTGCTTCATATAGTAACAGTTTCTCATACGGAAGTGGAACCTCCTTTAGTTCGCCTGTAACAGCCGGAATGTCAACCTGTTTGTGGCAGGCCAATCCTGCAGTTACAAATCTGGATATTAAATATGCCATTATGTTAAGTGGAAACCGAATGAATAATCCTGATAACAATTATGGTTATGGTATTCCTGATTTTCAACTTGCCAGAGCCGTGCTGACTACTTTGAGTGAAATGCGCTCATCTGAGAAATTAGCAGTTGTAATGCCAAATCCAATTGTCAATTCAACGAATTTCGATTTATTAAAAGATACCAATTACACAGTTAGAATTTTTGACGCGCTTGGAAAATCATTTTACGAAATCAGCGGAGATAAACGCATCGAAAATAATGTAGAAGATGTTTTAAATCGCTTAAAATCAGGTTTCTATATTCTGAATATCGTTGTTGGTGAACAGTCACAGAGCATTAAGGTAATAAAACTATAAGCAGGGAATATTGTCTTACACATTTTAATCCTGATATCATGATTGTACGATGATTACCAGATTGAATATCTATTATCCTAAAATTAATTGTCTTGTTATATCTTCTGATTAATTCATAAAACCATTTCGGATTGCGTACCTGACCAATCCTGCTACATTGTTTACCTCAAGTTTTTTCATAAGGTTAGTCCGATGTGTGTCTACTGTTCTCGGACTAATAAATAATTTGTCAGCTATTTCTTTATTTGAAAGACCCTCAACAATTAGTTTGATAATTTCAATTTCTCTTTCAGTCAGTAATGACTTCTTGCTGTCAAAATTTGATTCGCTTTCTCCAATCAGATCATTGTTTATCAATTCATTACGCAAAGAAACCGAAAAATAGGATTTCCCTTTCATTACACTTTCCATTGCGATAATCAACTCTTCAATATCCGAGTTTTTGAATAAAAAACCATTGGCTCCCAGGTCAGTCATCTTTTTAACCAGACTTTTTTCTTCATGCATGGTAAGTATTATCGTTTTTATTTTCGGATAGTGCTTTTTGATTTCTTTGAGAGTCTCAATACCATTTAAAACAGGCATATCTATGTCAAGTAAGATAATGTCGGGTTCAACAATTTCAAGTGATTTTAAAAGTTCCCTTCCGTTGGAAGCAGTTGTAATTACTTTGTATTCAGTTAATTGATTCAAGATTGATTTTAATCCATCAACCACTATCTGGTGATCATCTGCAATTATAATCTTTATCATTTTGTTTCGATTGGAATTCTGATTGTTGCAAGTGTACCGCTATTAGGACTAGGTTCAAGGTTAAATTCTCCATGTATTGTTTCAACCCTGCTCGAGATATTCATCAATCCTATACCATTATCCTTCTTATTTTGAAATTCAAAACCTTTCCCATTGTCCTCAACCAAAAGAACCATGATTTTCCCGTTTCGATAAAGCTGAACATTAACACTTGTTGCACCTGAGTGCTTAATGATATTGTTAATCAATTCCTGACAAATCCTATAAACACTAATTTCGACATTTTCTTTAAGTCGTCTTTCCATTCCATAATGTTCAAAATTGTATTTTATTTCAGATAATCTCAATGATTTATCTAACATATCAGCAATAGAAGGTATTAAACCGTCTTCCTGAAGCAATCTTGGCATCATCTGATGCGAAATGGATCGCACCTCAACGCATGCACTATCAACAATATGCGATAATTCGGTTAGTTTATATTTTTCTTTATCAAATTCATCAGGAATCCTTGAGACTATGTTCACAAGCGCTAGTTTAATACCTGAAAGTGACTGACCAACTCCATCATGCAAATCTTTAGCAATGCGTTTTCGCTCTTCTTCCTGAGTTTCGACGATCACTTTTAGATAGGACTCTTTCTGAATCAGCAGCTTTTTACTAAATTCCTGTGATTGTTTATGCTTAAAGCGTTTATATAAATAGGAGAGTAACAGCACACTCATTACAAACAGACTTATCCAAGCAATTCGTTCCGATTGATATTGCTTTTGCTTGAGTTCAGCAATCGAGTGTGCGCTTTTCAGATTAAGAATCTCCTGATCTTTCTTAAGTGAAGCATACCTTGCCTCTGCTTCAGCAAGTTCCTCTGCTTTTGATTCATTATACAGTGAATCCTGATATTGTGCCGATAATTTACTATTTATAAGAGCATTTTGATAGTCATTTAACATCTCATACACATCCGCCTTCCCACTGTAAATTGAAATTAACTGTTGTTTGGCGTTCAAGGCATTTGCACTTTCTTCAGCCTTTGAATAATAGAAAATTGCACTGTCTGCAGGGCCGGATTCAACAAAAGTACCAGCCAGATTTACATAGGAAACTGTCTGTCCAAATTTGTCATTGGTTTTAAAATCAATCGCAATTGCCTGCCGAAAATAAACTCGTGCGAGTGTATTATCACCTTTAATACCATAAACTTCACCTAGATTACTCAATGCGATTGCCTGACCACTCAGGATATTAAATTCCATCGCTTTGTCAAAGGTTAGTTTGAAATATTTTACTGCATTATCATAATCAGACTTTGCCTCATAAATAGTACCAATATTATTGTTGGTCATCACTATTGCTCTTTTAGAACCCAACTCCTCTGCCAATGCATTCGACTTTTGATAAAAGTTAAGTGCTTTGTCAAATTCCTTCATGGTTTTATAAATAATCCCAATATCATTATAATTGGTTGCCAGTGATTTCTTATTGTTGTTTTTAAGGTTGATTTGCTCAGATTGAAAATGATATTCCAGCGCTTTTGAAAAATCACCTTTGTTCTTGTTAATGACTCCGGCAAAACTATAAGCCATGGCAAGATTAGCAGATTTTTCATTTTCTAAAGCAAGTATGATTAATTGGTTGGTGAGTTGTTCGCAACGTTCAGGCTGACTTCTGTAATTAATCTCTATGAAATCTAAAAGCAACTTTTCACGAAGGCTATCCGAGGAAGCTGATTTTATCTTAAGATCCAGACTATCCATTTCAGGTTGTCCAATCAGAAGTCGAACAAAGATCAATATGAAAACAAATAAGAAAAAAAGGGGTTTTGATAACTGCATTTCCTTGGCGTATTTACATTCAAAGTTATTAATAAAGTCATACAAGCAAAATTTCAGATGCAAAACATTACCAAAATTTTACAAATAAATTCATTCCAACATAAAAACACTGAGTAGGTTACAAATGTAATATACATAACATTAATTCACAAATGTAAATCTATTATAATTTAATACACAATATAACAAATAGTTACATTATAGTTTACATAAGTAAACAGCCGGTTTGAATTTCAATCTATAGTTATAGAGGTGAAAATGAGTAAAATAAATTAAAATATTGCATAATACATTATATATCTGTATCTTATAATAATTTATATATACTAT
>CAJBPB010000308.1 GCA_903957365.1 uncultured Bacteroidota bacterium | reverse complement strand
TTATTAATTAAATATAGGAGATTAAAAAATGTCAGTTGAAAAAACTATCGGATCATCCAGCCTCGTTGAGGTTATCGACCGTATCCTTGACAAAGGTGTCGTTGTAGATGCATGGGTAAGAGTTTCTCTTGTTGGTATCGAATTGCTTGCCATTGAAGCAAGAATCGTTGTCGCATCAGTTGAGACATACCTTAAATATGCCGAAGCAATTGGATTAACTGCTAAAGCCGCATAAGGCATATTGCAGTTAAGCAGTTATTCTTGCTAAGTCATCCTTACAGGTCAGGTTACCAGAAGCATGAATTACCAGGAATTACTTCTTTTTTCAACAATAAATCTCTCATAAATTTCACAAAACAAACCCTCCGGCAAAGATGAATACCCAGCCAGATTTAAATATGGACGGCTTTTTTGATAACATCATTACTTCCTACGAATCAAGGATTCAAAAAATTCAAACCGCCTTCCAGTCCTCAGAAAATATCACAGAATCATCACATTCACTTTTTGATAATGTTCACCAGTCAATAACAAATCTCAAAAAAGAAAGAGATCTCTTAAATGCAAAGCTTTGCGAAGCTCTTGCAAAAAATGGTTCACTTCGAAAAAAAGACTACAATACAATGATGTCGGGAATACTGGGCATACTCGACGAAAAGGAGAAAGAAGCGCAAAATCAGTTTCTTAACTTTATTGAAGCCCAGAAAGAAACCGCACAATCACTCAAAAACAGTTTGTTAGGTATTAAAGACATAAGTTCAATGGATGCCAGCGAAAAAATACTGGTCATCAAAGAACAACTTTTCAATATTTCGAAACTTCAGGAATACAGGAAAGAATCAGTCATGAAAACATTGATTGAGTTTCAGCAGATGCACAATAAAATCATGGATTGCCTCGAAGCAATACTCGAAAAAGGCAGTCATATTATGATTCAGGATATTAAAAAAATTAAAGATCAAATAATTAACAATATAACACCCCTTGAACACTCGTTCGACAGGGTCAATTAAATCAGGCTTACCTAAATATTTATTAAACAAAAGGAGAATTTATAATGGGACTATCATCAGAAATGAAAAATTTGAGCGAAGAAATTCTTAATTCATTCAAATTAAGGCTGAAAGAAAATGAAGATCTTGTGAACGATGTTCAAAAAACACTTGATGGTTTTCACAAGGACCATTTGGAAATGGCTGCAGTTTTGAATGCCCGTGCTGCTGACCTTAGAAAAGGTCTGGCAACCGGCGAAAAAGAGCGTCTGGCAACTTTTGATAATTTAATGAGTGGCATACACAATACCATTACTTCTTTACAAGCTGAAGTTGCTGCCATTCAAACCTCTACTGTCGGTATGATAAATGAATTCGCTGCCGACAGAACACAAATGGCGGACGAACTGAACAAATTCTTTGCTGAAGGCAAGGCTGACAGAATGCAAAATGAGACTACCAGGATCAAGGAATTTGATGCATTGATGAAGGAAATAACCGATGAAATCAAAGGTATCAACGAAGAGGTTTTCGGCATCTTCAAAAACACCAATGATATGCTTGCCAGATTTGATACCGAACATAAAGAAATGTCAGCAGAACTCAGATCTGAATTGGGTAAAAATCTTACTGAAAGGGTTGATTATACAAGAAATATGCTTAAAGGATTCCAGAAAAGACTGGCTGATATAAGCAAAGAAAATCAGCAAATGGCCCAAAAACTGAGAAAAGACCTCACCCATGGCGAAACCACAAGATTAAAGGATTACAATTCGATCATGAAAGGTATTCATTTATCTATCAAAGAAATACGCGGTGAAGTAATGATTATCCAGAAATCAACATCTGGCATGATTGATCATCTTTCAAAAGACAGGGATATGGCAGCTGCAAATTGGCAAAAGATGCAGGAAACCATTGCTCAGTTGAGAAAAACAGGCATCACGAAACCGGCAATGAAAGCCGAAAAAAAAAATGAAATTTTAACTGAGACTCCTTCCGAAGTAATTATTGAAGAGCAAATATCGACAATTAGTCCGGAAATAGCTTTTGAACCCGAAGAAAAAGTCATTCCAATGTCACTTGAAGAAAAGGTTCTTGCTTTTGTAAAAAAACACCCTGGCGGAGTGAAAATTTCGGAGATGGAAGAGCCTCTTGGTGAAACGAGAATGAAACTCGGATACACCGCCAAAGCGCTGCTGAATGAGGGAAAAGTCCAAAAACTGGATAACATTTATTTCCCGGTTAAATAAAAGAAAAATTATGCGGGGTCGAAACGATTGTTTATAGTCGTTTCGACTTCGTTTTTACAACAAAACAAATTGAAGCCATGATACTTACAATAAAATGTGCATTTTGCGGTGGAACAGGCAAAGATCCTTTTGAATTGCTTTCACCTGTTTCGAATTGTCTGGTATGCAATGGCACAGGACTTACTGAGGTTGAAGAACCCATCCGGAAATGTATCTTTTGCGCAGGCAGCGGGCAAAATCCTCTGGGAGCAAGAGTTCCCTGCATCGTTTGTAGTGGCAAAGGAAAATACCATTGCGACAGTATTACAAGGTGTAAACAATGCAATGGCATTGGTAAATCAGGTGATGGTCTGCCCTGCTCCCGTTGCGGGGGTAAAGGCCTTTCTTCATGCAGAGAATAATTCTACCCATGACAAAAGCAGGAGATAACATCAGGAAAAGCATATTAAAACGACAAAAGGCAATAGACAGTTTTATTGCCCAAAAAGAAGCCTTTACAGCAACTAGAAATCAGATAATCAAGGACATAGAAGAGGCACGGACCATCTGGATTAACACTGTGGATCAATTGCCCGAAAAAGAATTTAAACAATGATTAATCAAACCTGCAAACGATGAGTAATACCAATAATAACAATGAAATGAACACCGTACTTGAGCTTAAGCCCATGTCAAATTTCGTTGAAACTGAATATATCAAAGACATTACAGGCCGTGGCTTAACCTATATAAAAGCGGGTTTTCCGGTACATTTCAGAGGTCCTTCAGGAACAGGAAAAACTACTGTTGCCATGCATCTCGCGAGTAAAATCGGGCGACCGGTTGTAATTATTCATGGCGATGCCGAGTACAAAACTTCTGACCTCATCGGCAGCGAACAAGGGTACAAATACAAAAAACTCGATGATAAGTTTATCCATTCTGTACACAAATATGAAGAGGATATGACAAAACAATGG
This sequence comes from uncultured Bacteroidota bacterium, assembly GCA_903957365.1. Taxonomy (GTDB): domain Bacteria; phylum Bacteroidota; class Bacteroidia; order Bacteroidales; family F082; genus CAJBPB01. The sequence goes on along the minus strand of CAJBPB010000308.1, from coordinate 4,770 downwards.
GTTAACAACCGTTTGACAATTGCTGTTAAAAATGGGTTTACCCTTATTTATGATGAATTTACACGTTCGAGGCCCGAAGCAAATAATATTCTGCTTCCTATTTTACAGGAACGGATGCTGAGCACTTCAGCTGCCAAAGAAGAAGATTATTATATGAAAGTCCATCCCGAATTCAGGGCTATTTTCACCTCTAATCCTGAAGAATACGCTGGTGTAAACCGCACACAGGACGCATTGCGTGACCGGATGGTTACGATGGATCTCGACCATTTTGATTATGAAACCGAGTTGAAAATCACTATGGCAAAATCCAATCTTTCACTTGAAGATACTGCGAAAATTGTAAAAATAGTAAGAGGATTGCGCGAGTCAGGTAAAACAGAATTTGATCCAACCATCCGCGGATCGATTATGATTGCAAAAACACTGGCAACATTGAATACTACTCCTACTGAATCGAAAGATATTTTTAGAAAAATATGTCAGGACATTCTGACTTCCGAAACAAGCAGGATTGGTTCAAAAACAAACCAGGAAAAAGTAAAATTCATTGTCAATGAATTAATTGAACAATACACCTAAATCATCATTCAGGAACAATTCATCTCATCCGTCAACAAATAAGATCATGCCTATATCCAGCGCTATCAAAGGACTTCAGAGCATCAAAAGCATGCAGAATGTCGTCAAATCAGGTATTCCGGACAAAGAAGATTCTGATTTCATCAAATTGTATATGTTCGAAAAAGAAAGAACCCGCCTGAAAAGTGAAGAAATAAGGATCATTCAAAGGCTCGGAATCATTCAGGGCAGATTGAAGGAAATACAGGATTACTACGACGAAAAAGCGGGACAGATGCACACGCCCCAATCTGCTGAGCCATCAGAAAAGAAAACAGAAGGCATAAAATCAGGATTCAAAACAATGTCAATCGACTATTAATTACAAAATCATGTCAGAACCTAAACATTCAATAAATGCCACCGGCCTTGCTGATATACTCGAAAGAGTTCTTGACAAAGGAATAGTCATTGCTGGTGATATTAAAATTCAGATCGCAGATATTGATCTGCTAACAATTAAAATAAGATTACTGGTTGCTTCGGTTGACAAAGCAATGGAAATGGGTATAAACTGGTGGCAGGAAGACACTTACCTATCGACCAAAGCCAGAGAAAAAGAGCTTCAGCAACAACAGGGAGCGCTCGAAGCCCGTTTGGAAAAACTTGAAACAATGAGTAAAATGTCATCATGATTAACCCAATAATTTTTCTTTACAATGGAAAACGATAATAATAAAGACAAAAAAGAAGAAGCCGGTTTTGAATTATTCGGACTTGGTGGTCTTTTCAAAGGCATTGAAAAACTGGTTGATCTGGCAGGTAAGCTGGAAGAAAAAGGTGGAATCAGCAAACAGGGTGAAATCAATTTTGATCACCTGAAAAAAGGGATGAAAGGCGTTTATGGTTTTACTGTAAATACTGCCGGTGGCAGTCCTAAGGTTGAAACATTCGGTAATATCAAAAAAACACCGGAAGGCCCCAGAGTGGATGAGGAAAGAGAACCAATTACCGATGTATTTAATGAGGAGTCTGAGATTGTGGTTATCGCAGAAATGCCTGGTATTGAGCAAAATGCTATCAATATTGAAGTGAAAGAAGATATGCTCGAAATAACGGCTACCGGTAAAAACCGTACTTACCGCAAAGAACTGTTACTACCGGCAAAAGTCCTGAAAGAAAACATGCATTTCAAATTCACAAATGGAATTCTTGAAATAAAAATAAAGAAATAAAAATCATGAACATAACCGGGTTGGAAAATAATGACCTCAAACTCATCATTTTCGGAGGAAAAGGTGGTGTTGGAAAATCCAGTTGTGCCATTGCAACAGCGCTGGCTTTATCTGTAAAATTCAAAACCCTTCTTATCTCAACCGACCCGGCACATTCATTGTCCGATTGTCTGGAACAACCCATTGGATTTAAAGTAACCCAAATCATTGGAAACGAAAATTTATCCGCCATTGAAGTAATTGCAGATGAAGCGCTGTCAAATTTCAAAAAGGATCACCTCGATGAACTGAAAAAGCTGCTCGAAACATCGACCAACCTCGACAACAATGACATCAATGAAATGCTGACATTGTCTATTCCTGGTATTGATGAGGTGATGAGTTTCAAAACCATTATCGATTTTATTGAGGAAGGCAAATTCGAAAAATATGTTGTTGACACCGCTCCGACCGGCCATGCTTTGCGACTGATGTCATCACCTAAAATGCTGAATGAGTGGATAAAAGTTGCCGCCAGAATGCGATGGAAATACCGTTATATGATTACCAGTTTTGCAGGTACTTACCACCAGGATGAAGTGGATGCATTGCTGATAAGTCTCAAAAGAACCGTAAAACGGATCGAAAACATTTTGAGTGACCGGGTGAAATGCGAATTTATCCCGGTTTGTATCCCCGAAGCCATGTCAATATTGGAAACAATGCGATTACTTTCAGAACTGGAATCATTTCAGATAAGTGCAAGTCAGATCGTCATAAATAATGTAATACTTTCTCAGGATTGCGATTTCTGCAGACGCAGAAAAGCGGGTCAATCAAAATATCTTCTTCAGATAAACGAATCATTTCCAGGCTTGAATAAAGTGGAGATACCGCTGTTTGCTGAAGAGATAAAAGGGTTACCGGCATTACAGAAACTTGGATCAAGTCTTTTTGGAAACCAGGATATTAATTAGGATGCCATGACAAAAATAACTGTTGAGAAGGTATTACGTGTCAAAGAAGCGCTTGTGAAAGATGTTGGCAGAGCAATCGCACGCATTGATCCCAAAGACATGAATCTGATCGGACTTGAGAGTGGTGATGTGGTGATGATTGAAGGCAAACGTGCCACGCCGGTAAAAATCATGCCATGTTATCCTGAAGACCGCGAAAAAAGCCTGATACAGGTTGATGGCATCACACGTGAAAACGCCCAGGCTGGAATCGATGAGAAAGTCAGGATCACCAAAGTTGTTTGTCGCCAGGCAACCAAAATAAAACTCAGACCCGACACCAAATCCGGTTCTTTGTTTAAAACTGATGATGCAAAATATATTGGTTCGCTCATAAACGGCCTGCCGGTAAGTAAAGGAGATAAAGTGCGGGCCAGTCTTTTCGGCTCACGCTCGGTTGATTATACAATTACAGGCACCAATCCCGATGGTGTAGTGATGATCTATCCTGAAACGGTTTTTCAGCTTGAATTGACTAAACAAGACGGCGAAACCAAAAGAAAAATATCTTACGAAGACATTGGCGGTTTAGGCAATCAGGTACAACGCATCCGCGAGATGATCGAACTTCCATTGAAATATCCTGAGATTTTTGAACGATTGGGCGTCCAGCCTCCTAAAGGGGTGTTTCTTTACGGACCTCCAGGAACAGGAAAGACATTGATCGTCAGAGCTGTAGCACACGAAACAGATGCCTATTTCATCAATATTTCCGGACCGGAAATCATGGGGAAATTCTATGGCGAGAGTGAAGGAAGGATACGTAAGATTTTTGAAGAGGCGCAACAACATGCCCCGGCAATCATTTTTATTGACGAAATTGATGCCATCGCGCCCAAGCGTGAAGATATGGGAGGTGAAAAACAGGTTGAAAAACGTGTTGTGGCTCAGCTTTTATCCCTCATGGACGGACTTGAATCACGTGGAAAGGTGATTGTGATCGGTGCGACCAATATTCCCAATTCCATAGATCCTGCACTCAGAAGACCAGGCCGTTTCGACCGTGAAATATCCATTTCGATCCCTGACAAAAAAGGCCGTCTCGAAATTCTTCATATTCACACAAGAGGTATTCCGCTTTCGATTGATGTCGATATGGAAAAACTTGCTGAAATCACGCATGGCTTTGTTGGCGCTGACCTTGAAGCACTGGCCCGCGAAGCAGCCATGACTGCGCTGAGGAAAATTTTACCTCAGATTGATTTCGAAATGGCTGAAATTCCGTATAATCTGCTGATGTCACTCGAAGTAACCATGGATAACTTCCTGGATGCGATGAAAGAGGTTGAACCTTCTGCCATAAGGGAAGTATTTGTTGAAGTTCCTGATGTAAAATGGGAAGATGTAGGTGGTCTGGATGAAATCAAGGAAGCCTTGATGGAGACCGTTGAATGGCCGCTGAAATACGCCGATTTATTTAAAAAAGCGGACACCAAACCTCCGAAAGGAATTATCCTTCATGGCAAACCCGGCACCGGAAAAACATATCTGGCAAAAGCACTCGCCAGCGAAAGTGGTGTTAATTTCATCTCAGTCAAAGGTCCGCAGATTCTCAGTCGCTATATCGGTGAATCGGAAAAAGGGGTGAGAGAATTATTCAGAATGGCCAAACAGGCTTCTCCCTGCATTCTGTTCCTCGACGAAATTGACAGTCTCACTCCACGGCGAAGTAATGACAGTTCAGGATCGGGTGTAATAGAACGTGTTATCGGCCAGTTCCTTACCGAAATGGATGGCATTGAGGATCTGAAAGGCGTAATCGTGCTGGCGGCAACAAACCGTATCGATCTGATTGACCCTGCCTTACTCAGAAGCGGAAGGTTTGATCTGATTTTTGAATTGCCAAATCCTGATTTGGTCACACGTGAAAAAATATTTGGAATCCATACTCGTAATAAGCCTGTTGACAAAAAAGTGAATCTGAACAAACTGGCTCTGAAAACCGAAAACCTTACCGGATCTGATATTGAATTTATCTG
>CAJBPB010000307.1 GCA_903957365.1 uncultured Bacteroidota bacterium | reverse complement strand
TTACAGGTCGGCAAGCTCACTTCTTCGCTTTGAAAATTCTTAGTCCCTTTTGTGGTATAGATAAAATTTGTTGCACAAAGTGTCACAAAGAAGACACATAGGTTCACGAAAAGATTTTAAAATTAAAAATTGAATTTATAACATATTATGTATCAGTATATTTAAAATTCTTATATAAACTCAATACATTGCATTTGAACTATTTAGCCCTAAGTACGACACATGAGTACCTTACTTCATGCCAATTAAACAGCAATCCTTTTTAACTCAGGCTGCCAATTTCCTTTTCTACATCTTCCAGTATTTCACAACGTTTAACCAGGGCTTTCATGGCATTGTGGTCATTGTATAAAGGACGGTCAATCTCAAGAAAATCAACATAACGACGTATTACTTCATGCGCTTTGGTTGTTCCTTTTCCAAAAGTATATTCTCTGAAATCGAGCGCCTGTGCAGCTGCCATTAATTCGATTCCAATAATACCATAAGCATTATCAAGTATCTGGTTATTCTTTAAGGCAGTGTTCATCCCCATCGAAACGAAATCTTCCTGATCAGCCGCTGCCGGAATCGATTGAATACTTGCAGGCGCTGATAAAATGCGTTGTTCAACGATTTGCATATCAGCTGTATATTGTGAAAGCATCAAACCGGAAAACATACCGGCCCCTTTGGTTAAAAAGGCAGGCAATCCGACACTTAGAGCCGGATTGTTTAAACGGTTCATGCGACGTTCTGAAAGAACACAAACCATAGTAACAGCAATACCTGCCATATCCATTGGTAACGAAACCGGTGAACCCTGGAAATTGGCTCCTGAAAGCTGAATATTTTCTTCAGGGAAAAAGATTGGGTTGTCGCCAACACCATTCAATTCAATTTCGACCTGCGAACGAGCCCATGCCAGCGCATCGTGCGCTGCACCTATAACCTGAGGTGAGGAACGCATACTATAGGCATCCTGTACCTTGCACTTCACTTTTCCTTCGAACAGATCGCCACCGCTGACCATTTTATTGATGGCTGCGGCACTGCGCATCGCACCTTTGAAACCTCGAACCTCATGTATTTTCGGAGCATAGGGCTTCATATTGGCTTTCAATGCTTCGAGTGACATAGCAGCCGCAATTTCTGCCTGTTTCATCAGATTATCAGCATCAACCAAAAAGATAGCACTCATAGCTGTGAGCACGTTAGAACCATTTATTGTTGCCAGACCATCCCTTGCCATCAATCCGGGAACAGGAATTCCGGCACGGTTCAATGCCTCTTTCCCTTCAAGCAGCTCACCTTCATAATAAGCTTTTCCTTCACCCATCATCAGCAAGGCAATCTGAGACATCGGAGCAAGGTCGCCCGAAGCACCCACGCTTCCTTTCTGACAAACAAACGGAGTAACACCTTTGTTAAGCATGTCAACCAAAGTTTCTGTAATCTGAATTCTGCAACCTGAGTTTCCATGTGCATGCACATTGATCCTGCCTAACATCGCACCACGCACATGTTCAAGTGGCATGGCATCGCCAATACCAGCAGCATGATTGTAAACCAGATACTTCTGAAAATCCTTAACCTGATCGTCATTCAAAACCACCTCTGAGAATTCACCGATGCCCGTATTTACACCATACATGATTTCACGTGCGACAATTTTGCGTTCGAGCATATCGCGGCATTTGTTTATCCGTTTAACTGCATCAGCATGCAATTCCACCTTTTTCCCATGTCGGGCAACAGCAACCACATCATGAATTGTGAGGTTTGCTCCGGTTATTATTAAGCTCATTTTGAATGATTTAAATGATTATAATTTGAGTATTTTGCTGCTAAGTTAAACACATTTTCTGATTAGAATAATAAATTCAGATATGAAATTATTATCCCATTTCGAAGCAAATAATTGTTTAACGGCAGTATCGTTGACAACTTCTCTGAAAGGAAACTTGAAAAATATGTCTATTTTTGCGGGAAATTCTGAATTGATGCTAAACGAAATTACAGTACAATCACTCACAAATCTTACACAAATACATCCGGCGATTTTGTTGTATTTTTACAGTAACCAATGTGCCCCCTGCATCAGTCTCAGACCCAAAGTTGAAGAATTACTGTCAGGTGAATTTCCTAAAATGAAACTTCAATTGATTGATTCACAAAATTATCCGGAGGTAACCGCTTCATTCGGTGTATTTACTTTTCCAACACTGGTCATCTTTTTTGAAGGTAAAGAATTTCAACGTTACAGTAAATATGTTTCACTTTCGCAATTAGATGAAGCTATTTCGAGGCCTTACAATATGCTTTTCGAAGTTTAAATATTACCAATGTCAGAATTAAATACCCTGAACAAGGGCATCTGGTATATTAAGCGGGATTGTTCGCAGAAACTGCACTGATTTCTCGATCAAAGGGTACATCACCACATCTTTCTCAATAAAAGGAACTTCTTTTCTGTACTCGTGCACAAAATCTTCGATAAATGGTGAAGATTTCAGTGGTTTCCTAAACTCAAGCGCCTGTGCTGCATTGAAAAGTTCGATGGCCAGAATACGTTCAAGATTGAAAACAACCCGCAATGTTTTTGTTGCGGCATTGGCACCCATACTCACATGATCTTCCTGACCCTGAGAAGATTCAATGGTATCAACCGAAGCAGGTGTACACAATTGCTTATTCTGGCTGACCAGACTTGCAGCCGTATACTGGGGTATCATAAAACCTGAATTCAGCCCCGGCTCCTTTACCAAAAATGCAGGTAATCCGCGTTTGCCATGTAATAACTGATAAGTGCGACGCTCAGCTATACTTCCCCATTCAGCCAGGGCAATCGCAAGATTGTCGAGTGCCAGCGCAAGTGGTTGGCCATGAAAGTTACCGGCAGAAATGATCAGGTCTTCGTCAGGGAAAATGGTTGGGTTATCAGTAACCGCATTTATTTCATTACTAAAGACATAGGCGACATAATTTACCGAATCTTTGGACGCACCATGAACCTGAGGAATACAACGAAACGAATAAGGATCTTGCACATGTTTTTTTGGTTGGTTTATTAACTCACTACCTTCCAATAATTTACGAATTCTATCTGCTGTCGCAATCTGTCCCTTGTGATGACGAATCTGATGAACCTGATCAAAAAACGGTTCAATTCTTCCATCAAAAGCTTCCAGAGAAATCGTAGAAATAACATCAGCCAACATGGATAATCTGAATGTTTTAAGCAGCGCAAAAACACCGTAAGCGCTCATAAACTGGGTCCCATTCAGCAAGGCCAGTCCTTCCTTCGACTTTAGTTCCAAAGGATGCCAGCCCAACTCATTATAAACATCGGAAGTGGCCCGCTGTTCTCCCTTGTAATACACTTCACCCAAACCCAGAATCGGAAGTGAAAGGTGCGCCAGTGGAGCCAGATCGCCCGAAGCGCCTAATGAACCCATTTCATAAACGACAGGCAGAATATCATAATTAAAAAAACCGATGAGACGTTGCACTGTTTGCAGCTGGACGCCTGAATGGCCGTATGATAAACTCTGGACTTTCAGCAACAGCATAAGTTTGATAATTTCTTGCGGAACAGGCGCGCCTGTTCCGCAAGCATGCGACATTACAAGGTTTTTTTGCAATGTTCCCAAATCTTCAGCAGAAATCGTGGTATCACACAATGAACCAAAACCAGTTGTTATTCCGTAAATCGGGGTATCACTTTCAGCAGTTTTTTTGTCGAGATACGCGCGACAATGATTAATTTTTTCTTTCGATTCATCCGAAATTTTCAAGATGTAGTTTCCATGAATGATATCGAAAACCTGCTTGAAAGTCAATTTCTCGGAGTTGATTGTATGTATTTTCATAATATTTCAGGGTTTTGTAAATTCACCACTTGATTAAACGTAATCATTTGGGTTGAAAAATAATGTCATTGAGATTGATAAACGAAAACCGGAAATAGAATCAGCTTGTTGACAATGCTATCATAATCTCAACCATTTCATTTTTTTCAACAGAAAACTGCTCTCCTGACTTCATTTGCTTGATTGTAAACTGATTATGTTCAATTTCATTTTCGCCTGCGATTATTACAAAGGGAATCTGCTTTTGATCGGCATATTTGATCTGCTTTTTCATTTTTTCGTGATCTGGGTAAATTTCAGTATTGATGCCTGCTTCGCGCAATTTCTGCACACAGGGAAGGCAATATAACTCTTCCTTTTCACCAAAATTAACGAAAAGTGCCAATGTTGTTTCCGAAGTTCCACCCGGAAAAAGCCCAAGTTCTGTCATCACATCGAAAATTCGATCGGCGCCAAAACTGATACCAACACCTGAAACACCCGGCATGCCAAAAATACCAGTCAAATCATCGTAACGACCACCTCCACAAATACTTCCCATGGAAGCATCTTTTGATTTAACTTCAAAGATAGCGCCGGTATAATAGTTTAATCCACGTGCCAAAGTGAGATCCAATTCAAAATCAAGACTTAAACTAAATAATTCAAGATAGTTAAACAAGGTTGTAACCTCATCGATTCCTTTCAACCCTGTTTCAGTGTGCCCGATCAGTTGTTTGAGTTTTTCAATTTTCTCTCTTGAATTGCCAGTCATAAAAAGTACAGGCTGCAACAAAGCAATTGATTCATCAGACAATCCTTTTTCGACAAGTTCCTTGTTAACAGCCTCGATACCAATTTTATCAAGCTTGTCGATGGCTACAGTAATATCGGTCAGTCGCTCGGTAGCCCCGATATATTCAGCGATACCTGACAGTATTTTCCTGTTATTGATTTTAACAATTACGTTGATTTTCAGTTTTTTAAAAACATCATCAACAATCTGAACCAATTCAGCTTCATTTAATAATGAATCGCTTCCAACAACATCCACATCACATTGGTAAAACTCTCGGTAGCGGCCTTTCTGTGGTCTGTCGGCCCGCCATACAGGCTGCATCTGATATCGTTTAAAAGGAAAAACAATGTCGTTACGGTATTGCACAACAAATCTGGCGAAAGGCACTGTCAGATCGTAACGCAAGCCTTTTTCACTGATCTGTGTCGCAAACTTAACCGAATTCAGTCCTTCAGAAATAGTATCGGCTCCGGAAAGGAAATCACCGGAATTCAACACTTTAAACAGAAGTTTATCCCCCTCTTCTCCATATTTTCCCAACAAAGTGGATAGGTTTTCCATTGCAGGCGTTTCAATAGGTAAATATCCGAACCGCTTGAATACGCTTTTGATTGTATCAAAAATATAATTGCGTTTTACCATGGTTTGCGGATCGAAATCGCGCATTCCTTTAGGTATTGAAGGTTTCTGAGCCATAATTTAAAAAAGTTTCCAGTTGCAAATTTACGAAAACCCTTAAGCAAGACCGAGTTTAACAAGAATAGAATTGAGATAATCAATACTGGCAGGATTTCCTTCTTTGGGAGCCCAACCTGCGAAGTTTTTATCGTCAATCGGGTTATAAGGTCCGTTCTTTATTTCATACGCTACCGAACCAGCTTCCAGACTGATGACCGTGTGCCAGGTACGCGGAGGAATTTCACAGGCATAATTGCCTGTATTTGTGTTTAATGCAATATGATCAATAATTTCTCCTTTGTCATCAAATTCAACTACCAGAATGCTTCCTCTTAAGCAAAAGAAAACTTCTGTCTTGTCAGGATCTTCGTGTTTATGTGGTTGAATATATGTTCCCGGCTCCATCGCATTTAACATTCTCTGCAACAAATCATTCAGTTGTGGATGATAATTATAATTCATTCGCAGTCGGGGAGAACTCTTTGCTTTCTGAGAGATTGTTTCGATAAAGGTATTGTCGATTTTTATCATCTTTTTATATTATGTAATATACTATCATTCAAAGGTATGCAAAGGTAACAATGTATCATTAAGGAATCTCTATTTAGAAAAACTTTAAATTTCTGTTAAATAATTAACGATAACAATTAACTATTAAAATAAAAAGTAATTTCGCTACCGAATTAGTCAAAATCATTACGATATGGAACATGCACAAGCAATGATACCACCACTATGGGCTTCTATTCCCTTCGCAGTTATGCTTCTAACGATTGCATTGGGGCCGTTGTTTTTCAACCATTGGTGGGAGCACAATAAAAATAAGTTAATCGTATCATTTGCACTGGGAATACCAACTAGCATCTATATGATGATGAATGGTCTGGGAATGAATATCGTACATAATCTGATTTTTG
>CAJBPB010000306.1 GCA_903957365.1 uncultured Bacteroidota bacterium | reverse complement strand
TGGGATAATGAAAATATGAAATTTCGCAATCCATTCATTTTTGTTAATATCATATCGGATTTGAGCAAATAACAATTTTATCCCTGTTGGTACAGATATTTAAACAATACCTTATAATTCACCATAAGGTAATCTAAATAAATAATTATGTAATCTATATTTATTAATGAACTATCTGAAATTTAATTGATTAAACATGAGTAATGCAGATGCTTTTCTGAATCATTTCCATGAAATTGAACGTTGGATGAAAAAAAAGCTTGAGAAATATGAGCATACTTCATTCTCTGAAATGGTACGGGTACTAAAACCGATTGATCCAATCATTCGCAGATATTCTGATGATTTATATCAGTATGCAAGTTTGCGAAATTCAATTGTTCACACACGCAAAGGAAATTTAGTCATTGCAGAACCGTATATTGAAACAGTAAATGCGATTAAAATAATCCGTGATGAGATTCTACTCCCTCCTAATATTAATATTTCTTCAAATATTTTTTCCGTGTCTAAAGGTGATAGCATTGATTTATTTTTAAACTGTATCAGGGAATATGATTATTCTCAGGTTCCGGTATATGATGAAAATCAAATGGTTATAGAAGTCATTAACACCAATACTATTGCTCGCTGGCTTTCTGCTAAAACTGTTGATGATATTATCAGTCTGAAAGAAACAGTTATAAATGACTTATTATCGCACGTCGAATATCCCAAAAACTACAAATTTATTGCGCGTGACACAAATCTTTATGAAGCCGCCGCAATTTTTCAATCCTTTTCCGCAAATAACAAACACAATCTTGACACTTTATTTGTTACAGAAAATGGAAAACCAAATAAAAAACTGCTCGGATTAGTGTGCATTCAGGATGTTGCACAATATTCTTCTATATCGTAAAATTTTACATTAGACTCGGTCAACTTGTTTTAAAAGTTGAGTTAAGTGCTTGACAATTCTATTTTCCACCTTATCTTTGCAATGCATTCCGAGCCTGTTACTTCTTGTGACGGCACCAACCGAGTGGACGACACCACGGTGGTAAGACAATGCGGATCTTCAGATCAAAATAAACGTAGATAATCTCTGGCTCCGTATTCTCTTTGGTTGCACTGAATCATCATTAATAATTGCAATATGAAAACGTACAGAGACATCAGTGAGAATTTTTCTCAGGGTTACGGAGAATTCCCTTACATCATCATTCGTGAATGGCATGGCGTTTACCGCCAGGTTCCTGTCACTTTGGGTGTCATGGATGAACATCAGGCAAAACTAAAATATAGTGTCTGTAACACCTTTGCCGGAAACACCCAATACAAAAAACTGCTCAAAAATGAATTGTTTTTCGAATCCCTGAAAAAACTGGCATTGCAGGCGCATATAGATTACAGCAAACGAAGTTGTTTGGTTCTGTCACCAAAACGATGCATCTATTTTGAAGATGGTCGTATCGAAAACGAATCAAAATCAATCCCGACTGGTGGCAAACTCCTCGATATGAACAGTAAAACAATCGGTCAGGGAGGAATACATTACAAAATACCGGTAGCATATTGTTGATAAAACAAGTTCTATGTTTGCTATTCCGGAGCATACTGACCCCCTCTATGTTTAAAATTAAGATAATCTGTCGCATCCCGACCAACTCCAAACTAATTAAAATTTCTTCAAAAAAAATAGGAATTCTTCATCAAAACAAATTGTATCTTAGCAAGGTATAAACCAACCAATCTTACCCCTATGGCCAGTAAGAAATTTCTATTGTTAACCGCAATCATACTCATGTTTTTTGGTATTCAGGCACAGCAGATCAGCGTGAAATCATTCCGTGCTCTGCCCAATGACATGGATGCAAGGCAGAATTTCCCCGAGAAGGACCAGAATGGGGATGTATGTGCAATTATTAAAATTGTTACACTTGAAAAAGGTTTTTACTTTGATATTGGTAGTCTTGGTATTACCAAAACAGATCAGAAAGCAGGTGAAATCTGGCTATGGATTCCCCATGGAGCAAAAAGAATAAACATAAGTCACACTGAATTCTTACCACTGCGTGATTTTGTATTTACCGAAACTATTCAGGAAGGGATGTCCTATGAGTTATTACTAGTTTGCGAAAGGACTGACCAGAATCAGATATTGGGTATAAAGGAAGAGGTCACGTTGCTGATACAAACAGTTC
>CAJBPB010000305.1 GCA_903957365.1 uncultured Bacteroidota bacterium | reverse complement strand
TATCTCACAAACCTGAATAAACTAATTGTAGGGACAGAATTTGAGAATGCCAGTCTTGAAGAAATTGTAGAAAAGTCTGAGGGTGGTATTTTTAACAACGGCGCCCAGGTCTGGAACCATTCTTTTTATTGGGAGTGTTTAAGTCCAAAAGGCGGGGGAAAACCTGAAGGTTTGCTTCTGGAAACCATTGTTCGTGATTTTGGTTCGTTTGACTCCTTTAAAGAGCAATTTACAGCTGCAGCCGCAACTTTATTTGGTGCAGGCTGGGCCTGGCTTTCTAAAGATAAAAGCGGAATCCTGCATATCACAAAGGAAAGTAATGCCGGCAATCCAATGACGCATGGATTGATCCCGATCCTGACCATCGATGTTTGGGAACACGCTTATTATATTGATAAACGTAACCTTCGTCCAGCCTATATTGAAGATTTCTGGAAACTGGTGAACTGGAAACAGGTCGAAAAAAACTTTGAAGGATAAACATTCGTTTTTCCAATAAAAAAGGTAGAAATCTAAAAATTTCTACCTTTTTTTTCGAATAAATTAACACAAAACCCTTATCAATTCTGCCGACCAGAAAAGTTCCGTTGGAAACTACTCTACGGTTACTGATTTAGCCAGATTTCTGGGTTGATCAACATTACAACCACGCATCACAGCGATATGGTAAGAAAGTTTCTGCAGAGGAATCGTTGCCAGCAGCGGAACGAGCATTTCTTCAGTCTCGGGAATTTCGATTGTGTAATCGGCCATGCCTCTTACGGCAACATCACCTTTGGAAACGATGGCAATTACAATTCCTTTCCGCGCTTTCACCTCCTGAATATTGCTGACTACTTTTTCGTAAGTGCCTCTTTTTGTTGCAATCACAACTACAGGCATTTCTTCGTCAATCAGAGCGATCGGGCCATGCTTCATTTCTGCTGCCGGATAACCCTCAGCATGAATGTAGGAGATTTCTTTCAGTTTTAATGCGCCTTCCAGAGCAACCGGGAAATTATACCCTCTTCCCAGGTAAAGGAAATTGCGCACGTTTTTAAACTTTTCAGCGATTTCAATAACTTTTTTGCTCACTTTCAGGGTTTGTTCCACCTTGTCGGGAATCAAACCAAGTTGGTGAATCAGGTGTAAAAATTTGGTTTTTGGAATTGTTCCTTTCAATTGTGCCAGGCGGAGAGCCATCAGCGTAAGCACTGTTACCTGCGCGGTAAAGGCTTTGGTTGAGGCAACGCCAATTTCAGGACCGGCATGTGTATAAATTCCGGCATGTGTAGCGCGTGAAATAGATGACCCAACCACATTGCATATTCCAAGAATGGTGGCTCCCTTTGATTTTGCCAGCTCGATGGCTGCCAGTGTATCTGCAGTTTCTCCGGATTGGGAGATGGCGATAATAATATCCTTTTCGCTGATGATTGGATTACGGTAACGAAACTCGGATGCATATTCCACTTCTACAGGAATTCGTGCAAGATCTTCGATAAGATATTCACCAACAAGACCCGCATGCCAGGATGTTCCGCAGGCAACAATGGTTATTTTGGCTGCGTTGACAAGTTTCTGTTCATAATCGATGATTCCGCCCAGAGAAATAGTGCCGAGTTCAGGATGCAGACGTCCACGCATACTATCGCGGATAGAATGAGGCTGCTCATAAATTTCTTTCAACATGAAATGTTCATAACCACCTTTTTCAAGTGCATCAAGATTCATTTCCAGTTTTTGAATATAAGGCGTTTTCTCAACGTTCCTGATC
>CAJBPB010000304.1 GCA_903957365.1 uncultured Bacteroidota bacterium | reverse complement strand
GTACTACTATTTTTGACCACAGGCTTGATTTTCGATATTTCAGCTACGGTTTGCATGATCATTGGTTCAGGAAATTTCCTTACGCTTCATGGTATAATCGGATATTCCTCCCTGGCAGGGATGCTCATCGATACCTGGTTTTCCTATCGTTTGATATTTACAAAGGGAATCAACTCAGTGGTTTCACCAAAATTCATGCGCTTGTCAGTGATCGCGTATTTATACTGGGTTTCGGCGTACCTGACCGGCGCTATCATTGTTATGCTTCATTGAAACACAGAATGTGCATCCATTGTCAGCAATCCTGAATTCGTTTTGAAAAATACTTTCTGCTCAGCTTGCCTGCGGATCGTGCTGTTTAATGTATTCCAGCAGTTTTTTTGCCACATCCGTAACAAGCACAATCTGGTCATAATCAATATAAACACCATTGAAGTATTGCATTATCAGAGAATCACCCTGACTGGTTTCGGGTAAAACGCCTGTAAAAATAAAACCCATACTTTCAAGCTGAGGAACAATCGGTGGTGTCATCGGATCGGAAAGGCTAAGATACAGCTCAATAACCTGAATCTCATCCGCGAAAATCTTCCGCATTTCATTGCGCATCACTTTCATGGTATCAAGACCATATTCAACGATACTTATTTCGGCCAGTGAACGCAATGTATGGACCTTAACCTCAGTAACACACTGCTCATTAAGTTGAATGGTTTGATCAATTCTTCCACATTCTACCAGATCACCGATGTTTTGATACAACATTCCGATCATCTCACGATGATTTTCAGGCGGATAAATAATCCTTGGTTTGGGATTCTCAAGGTATTTAAAACCCAGCACATCAGAGTTCCTTTGTTTAAGTGTATCAGCTATTCCTTTAAATGACAGTGTTTTAGGCGAATGAGCGAGCAATAATCCGCAATCTTTATATCCCAGTTTCATACAAAATTTTTGTGTATAAGGATGTGCTGTTACCTCTTTCACCTGCAAGCCCCTGAGTCCATCCCTTCGCGCTTCCAACTCAAGAAATTCACCAAGCTGACGGGCAAAACCCTGTCCGCGAAATTTCTTTTTCGTGACAGCAATACCGACCTCCGCAGGAAGTTTATCGTAATAAATCAATGCAAAATGGCCTCCCATTTCGCCCTCATCGGTCACAGCCACAGCTGAACGAAGCCTGCCTTCCTGGTTCATTGCTGCAACACGATCAGGAAAATAAATATTTTCGTTCGCATAAGAATAACCATAACAATCATACACACAGCGGCACACTTCGACTGCCTCAGCGGTTTTCATCAAACGTATGTTAAAATCAATCTGCTCAATAGCAACACCAGGCACAGGTGGTGTCACAACCTCTGCTTCTTTAGGTCCTGTATGCTCTTCCAGGATGCTCGGCGTATTGAAATATTTAATCAGCACCACTTCCTTGCCTTTTACGCCAAGGTTGTTGAAACGGTACTGGTCCATTGTTTTGCTGATTAAGAAAGACCCCAGTCCGCTCATATCCTGCTTCAGCAGATCTGCTGCCGGATCGTAAACAGGAGCCATATCCGGATCATAAGGAAGTCCCATATCATGGATATGAATCTCAATTCCATCCAGATTTTTCAAAAAATGAAGATCAAACTCAGCTTCCTCATCGTTCAGAAATGAATGATTGATCACATTCACGCAGGCCTCTTCCACTGCAAGTTGAATTTTATTGGAGTCGTCGGGCGAGAACCCCGCGATCTCTGCAATTACAGAGGCATAGCTAGTTGCTGCCGGAACCAGATTATGGTCATTAGGCAGCCGGATAAATCCCATTTCTTTGGATGTTTTCATGTTTGGATTAATTAATATATTGATATAACCGAATAATCAATGATCACATATTTACGCCGGATGCAGGACAGTAATTATGCTTTTATCTTATTTACTTCATGCAATATTATGCAATAAATCTTTTCATTTTACATAGTATTTATGATAAACTAGTAATGAAAATCTGATTTTCTGATATATTATTAAGAGATGTTTCCTGTTAGCTGGTTTTACAATAGTAAATCGACACTGATTGTAAAACAGCAATGGCCAAGAAATTAATATTCAATTACTTGCATAAAAAAAAGCAACTTACTTCAACCAATCTTCCGATTGGAGAAGTAAGTTGCGAAACTTACTATTATGAGAGCTTTTTTAAATTCTTTTAATTCCCTATCTGGGTTGGATAAAATCATATTGTCGTTGCGGTAACCGGCTGAATCTTTGTACCAGTCAGGATAGTTGATGCCACCACTTTGTGCCCATTCAGCAAACATATTGTAGGCGCCGGTGATATCCTGAAACTCAACAACCCAATCGAAACCTTCAGCAATATTGATGGCCCAGGGGTGATTTTTGTCGGTAACAAAATAGCGTCCTTCTGCGATCGAAGAATAGTCTTCCATTTGTCCGAAATACGATTCATCAAATAAATCAGATGGCGCATAGTTGGGAAGATGAACTTCCAGGCCACGGGCACCTGGTGCACCATTGATTTCTGTGTTCACGATGATGAATGGATTAAAGTTACCGATATTCAATTCGCTGTAAGTGATGGCATTGCTTGCAAATACAATATCAACCACAATCGTAACAGGTTGAATGAAGTCGTATTCAAGTTGTGTGTTTACACCAATTCCACCGGTAGTTTGTGGCATTATGCGACGTGCATCATCATAAACGATGATGGTGGCTTTACTTTGTCCGTTTTCGAGACCATTGCCTGCTATATCAAACACC
>CAJBPB010000303.1 GCA_903957365.1 uncultured Bacteroidota bacterium | reverse complement strand
CACAATGCAAAAAGATACCGAAAACAATCCTTTATTACACGAGGTAATTAAATCTGCTGATATTATTATGCCCTGGGCTGTTGGCCGATATAATTCAGGTAGCTATATGGCTACTGCATCTGCAACACTTTCAGGTGATATTAGCTGGTGTAAAACAAACAAAATTCATTATGTGCCACTTGTATTTCCGGGATTTAGCTGGGGAAATCTCAAAAATGATTTCAGTATATACAACCAAATACCACGAAATAAAGGTGAGTTTTTCTGGCAACAGGTTGCCGGTGCAAAAATGGCGGGTGCCGAATCGTTGTATTTGGCTATGTTCGATGAAATTGATGAAGGTACAGCATTGTTTAAATGCCTGAATGAAGGAAATCTCCCGTTGAATGGCGCTGGCAGATTTGTTGGGATTGAACCTGAACTGGATACAGATTATTACCTTTGGCTTGCTGGCAAGGCGACCGAATGGATTCATGGCAGCAGCAATTATGGTCAGAATAAACCAGTAAGGTGAATCATTAACAGAAATAAATAGTGTATGCACAATAAATTGATTTTTATGCTGTTCCTGGTTGTATTTTTTATGAAATCATTGGCAGGCGCTGTTCCTGATAAATCAAAATCTGTCAGGAAGCCCAACGTTCTGATCATTCTTACCGATGACCTCGGATATGGTGATATTTCATGTTATGGACAAAGGAATTATCAAACCCCTCAAATCGACAAACTGGCCGAAGAAGGTGTACGCTGTACCGATTTTTATGTGCCAACACCATATTGCGCGCCATCGAGGGCAACTTTGCTTACCGGGAGGTTTCCGCTTCGTCATGGAGTAATCCAGAATCCTGCGCCCGACGCAGGTATTAACGATGTCGGGATTTCGACTGACGAAATTATGCTGGGCGAAGTTTTTCAGGAGGCAGGTTACAAAACCAAATTGATTGGTAAATGGCATTTGGGGCATAAACCTGAATTCTTTCCTGTAAAACATGGTTTCGACGAATATTACGGCATACTCTATTCCAACGACATGCGACCTGTTCAAATCATCGAAAATATGGATACTGTCGAGTATCCGGTTGACCAAACGCTGTTAACAAAAAAATATACCGAACAGGCCATTGATTTTATTGAAAGAAACAAAAAGCAACCGTTCTTCCTTCACCTTTGCCATGCGATGCCACACAAACCGCTGGCTGCATCAAAAAAGTTTTATACACCCGAAACCCCTGACGATTTGTATACCGATGTAATCAGGGAACTCGATTGGTCGGTTGGCGCGGTAATGACAAAACTCAAAGAACTAAATCTTTTGGATAACACAATTGTTATTTTTATGTCGGATAACGGACCGTGGTATGGTGGCAGCACCGGCGGGTTAAAAGGAATGAAGGCATCCACCTGGGACGGGGGAATTCGTGTACCGTTTATCATTCGCTATCCCGAAATATTCCCCAAAAAAACAACAATCGATGTTCCGTGCTGGTCGGCCGATATTTTTCCCACAATACTGGCACTTTCAAATATAAAACCCGTTCAGAATATCACTCTCGACGGGCAAAACATAACCAAAATATTAAAGGGAAAACAAACTGAACATGCGCCGGTTTTCAGTATGCACAATGCCGAAATCATGTCGGTACGAAAAGGCGATTGGAAACTGTTTGTACGCGAGCCAAAATACTGGAAAGAAACAGATTTAAGTAACTGGAAAGACCCCCGTGGCCCTGACGGTTCAACCATAATTGCGCCAATGGTTGGGCAGGCAACCCCTGCCGATTATCCGGGAGTGAAACCTTTGCAACTCAAAAATAAAGTATTACTCTTCAACCTCCGCAACGACCCTGCTGAAATGGTCGATTTGTCGGTTGAGAATCCAGTAAAAGTGGATGAGTTAATGCAGGAGTACAAAAAATTTGAAGCGTCATTCGTCAAAATAAAACAATGACATGTATTACAAGTTAATCGGCACAATTAGCTTTTTGCTTTGCAGTGCAATCATTTCGTTTGCACAATCTGCAAAAGAAATTGAGCGGTTGAAGGAATTAAAACAGCAGCAAAATATTGTCTACAAAATAATTGATGGCGATACACTGGATATGATTTTGTTTTTGCCCGAGGTGAAAGCTGAGGCAAAGATGCCCGTGATGGTTTTTATTCATGGCGGTGGCTGGGGTGGTGGCAATAAATATAAAATCGCAGGAGCACCTTTTTTCGGAACCCTGCAAACACTGCTGAATAATGGAATTGCCTGCGCAACCATTGAATATCGCCTGACCCGTGCCGGGAAATCAACCGCCTTTTATTGTGTGGTCGATTGTAAAGATGCTGTCAGGTTTTTGATGAAAAATGCAGATGAATTTTCGCTTGATGCCAATCGGGTAGGAGTCTGGGGCGATTCAGCCGGAGGCCACCTGTGTTTGATGACAGCTTTGGCCGATAACAAGACCTTTAAAGGCGATGATTCATTGAAAAAGT
>CAJBPB010000302.1 GCA_903957365.1 uncultured Bacteroidota bacterium | reverse complement strand
GGAATAATTTTACTGGTTGCTGATAATAGATAGTAAACTACAACCTCGCTCTGATGAAGGAATATTTCAATCGATACTTAATCAAACTGTTTCACATACTTTAATTGCGTGTCAGTGCTATGCCAATTGTGACTGAAGTGGCGAAGCTGTATTAGGAATTAAAACAGTATTGGGCACGATTGCACCAAGTTCAGATCATAGAAGTATTTGGCTATTTATTTTTTTGAATTGATTAAGATGAAGTACACTGCTTTAAAGCCTCAGGATTAGGGTTAATTATCCGAATTACTCGACATTAAAATTACAATGTGTAGCAGAGGTTTCAAAATTATTGTATGATTAATGAATGTTTTATATGAATAGTTTTATTACCCCATCTAAGAAATTAGGAATGGGTTGAAATATTAGAATTATTAGATTCATTTGGTTAGATGATCTGATGCTAGTTAGTTGTGACTTATTAACTTTTAATCAATGTTGCAAAGAGTATTCACAGACGGAATAAAACCCTACTTTCCTATTATTTGAGCCCTAAAGTCTGGCACTACTTCAATGTTCTATTTTTTTTCATAACATCCTGATTTGAAAAAACGGAAAATTAAAGAAATTCTTTTTTTTGGAATAATAATATATTTGGCTTAGATGGTACCTATGCTGTTTCTCAAAAAATAAACTTTGATGAATAAACTTTCTGGAGAAATTCTTTGAAACGGCTCGATACGGATTATCCCTTAACCTAACTCAGAATTATAAAATACAGTAATCTTTTCGACAAGAAATACTATCATAAAAACAATGCAGATGTTGTATTTTTGGGAACATCGGCAATAAGGCATAATTTACTTTATTACGGTTTTAACGAAGGAAATCCATCCGAAAAGTTTGATTCATCACTTTATCTCGGGCATAACCCTGACGTCAGGATTTCGGGGATGAACCCGCTGTTGCATTACATCAGGTTGGGACAAAAGGAAAACAGGCAAACAATTCCTAATGCAAAATGAAATAATTCACTATTTAACCAGATGCATACAATCCCTTTTTGCGATCTTCAGCGGTCAAATGAGCCCATTCGAAAAGAAATCGAACGTGCTATAGCTGGCTGTATTGACCGTTCATCCTACCTGCGAGGCACACAAACACATTCATTTGAAGAAGAATGGGCAGGTTACTGTGGTCAAAAGTATGCTGTATGCTGCAATAGTGGTACGGATGCGCTCACTCTGGCAGCAATGGCAATGGATTTAAAAACTGCCACAATCCCTGCGAATACGCTTCCACTTACTGGAACAGGGCTCCATCGGGGTGGTATTGAAGTTCAAATTGCCGATATAAATTCAGAGGGATGGATAGCTACACCTTTGGAGAATAACGTGCCTGTATTGATTTTTGGCCGACTCCCCGAACCTGGTTCCCCTGTTGCCCGGTTATATGATGCCGCTCACGCCCATGGATGGCAGCCTTTTCATGATACAAACGCTGCCTGGAGTTTTTATCCTACAAAATCGTTGGGCGCTATGGGAGATGCCGGCGCTGTGACCACTAATGATGAATCGCTCGCAATGAGCATGCGTGAATTATGTGGCAGAGACGATAGTTTACACGACCGCCGGCAAATCACATCAAGAATTGACGAGATACAAGCAGCCATTTTACGCGTAAAACTAAGGTATTTGGATAATTGGCTGGAAATGCGACAAGAAATCGCACAACAATACAACCAACGGTTACAAGATCTTGTCATCACGATAAGCGGAAAATCTTTACATCACCTTTATGTGATCAAGGTAAAAAACCGGGATGGCTTAATGACATTTCTCAACAGTCGTGGTATTGGATGTAAGGTTCACTGGAGCAGCCCATTAAATAAGGTATCAGGACCATGGACAGCTTCCGGATCATTTACGGAAGCAGTAAAATGGTGTGATTCCATTTTAAGCCTTCCCT
>CAJBPB010000301.1 GCA_903957365.1 uncultured Bacteroidota bacterium | reverse complement strand
GGTGTGATACTCTTAGTACCGTTCACATTTAACCAACTTAACTGGTTCGCCTTGATAAAATATTTCCAGCCTTCCAAATCCTCATTGGCACAAATTGCATATACTTCAAGGTTGAATTTTTTTGTTGCGTAAAGTTTTTTCAATTCATTCAAATCTTTTTTACAGATACTGCACTCCTGATCCCAAAAGAAAAGCACAGTGTAATCAGCTTTAATTTCCGTGAAACTCCGATAGGTCCCGGTCGTATCTGTTAACCATAAATCAGGTGATTTGACTCCAATTAATAATTTGCGTATCTGATCTGATTTTTCAATTATTTTCGCTTTAATTGTTGGTGTTGTATTGGCGATTTCAAATTTAGAGAAGTAATTATCAGCTAAATAGACAAATACTTTGTCAAGGCCCATTATTTTTGGGTTTTGATATTTTGAGGTAAATTGCCAGATCAGATAGTCTCTGACCTCTTTATTTTCTTTTGTTAGTAATATCATTTTTTCAACTGAATGTATAACTGAATCCGGAACAGGCGGAGTCAGTTTATCAAGATAAGTTTCAATTTTACCAGGAAGCAACGGGGTTCGTAATAGTCGGCTGTCAGATAAATCATAATTGTCCCAGAAATGATTTCTCATATAAATATATGCAAGGTCTGGCTGTTGCTTGATTGCATCAGGTATTTCCACATCGAGCATGGCTTTTAAAAGCACTGAATAAAAAGTGCCGGAATGTGATGAGATTTCACTTTTTCTATAATCAATCAGGGCCGAAATAAGTGAAGTTATTTTCTGATTCATGCTATCCAAAACGACTTGATTATTTTTTTGATTTTCAATTTGCTTACGGGCATCAATTATCATTTCGTAGGTATGGTTAGTGTAAATCAGATGTTTGTTGAAAAGAATATTTTCAGCATTATTAATCGTACTGGTTTGTGAAGGGGCAAATGTGCTATCACTGACTATTGTAAATGTTTGATCTTTATCTATTAAGCACTCTAAGAGTTTTTCCTTTTTTGAGTTGAGAATAATATAGACTCCTCCGGAAAGTTCTTTCTGGCCAGAAAATTCGATGGTATTATTTTTTTTGCTCGAAGAGTCAACTATGTGGAATTTGTCTCCAAAAAAATTTGCTAAAATGAATGTTGAGTCTGTTTTACCACTAATATTCAATTCTATAGTGTAACCATTCTGGCTCTTTAAGGTTTCCTGAGAGAGGAAAAGAATAACGATCAAAAGGGCTTTGATAGCGAGGATATGATTTTTTCTTAGAAACATCTGTATTTAGAATTTTTTGCAAAGATAATCAGACCCCAGCAATATCAGGCTAAACAACTGTTTTTCTTTGTAGTTCTTAAAAATCTGTTAAAACGACTAGAAATATAATGGGGTATTGTTTATAAATTTATATAATGGGTTTTAGGAAAAATTTTTCACTTTCAAACAAAGAAGAATAACTTATTTGTAAGTTTGTCATTGTCAGATCAAATATGTGTTATTCTAAATTTGTTTTTGACATTTAATAACCAATCAACTTTTTTGTTTCAAAACTTTTCCCTCATGAATCTCTTGAATAGAATCATTCTCGTTACATTTTTCTTTTTGCTATTTGTCTGCTTTTCGATTTATGCCCAGTCTAAAAATAAAATACGATTGGGTTTTTACAACGTAGAGAATTTTTATGATGTTTTCACTGATTCAACGCGCGAATACAACGCTTTTACCCAGGAAGGTGATCAGCATTGGGATTATAATCGTTTCCAATCGAAACGTAATAATATCTACAAAGTGATTGTTGCCTTGGGAGAGGGAATTCCTCCGGCCATCATGGGATTTTGTGAGGTTGAAAATGATATTGTTCTGCGTGAACTTATCTATAAAACACCTTTGAAAAAATTTAATTATCAATATGTTAACTATCCATCTCCAGATAGAAGAGGTATCGATGTCGCGATAATTTACCGGACAGATCTTATGAGGTTATTATCCAGTAAACCAATTCCTGTGGTTGATCCGGTTGACTCAAGTTTTAAGACCAGGGATATTTTGTATGCCAGTTTCATTATTTCCGACATTGATACACTGCATTTTTTTGTTAATCACTGGCCATCAAGATATGGAGGCGTTTTATCTTCAATGAATAAAAGAATGCTGGTCGCCAGAATTTTAAAACATCAAACAGATTCAATTTTCAATTCATTTCCTCGCGCTAAAATTGTGATTATGGGCGATTTTAATGACTGTCCGAATGATGAAAGTCTGTTAAAGGGTCTGCAGATTGGCGATAATGATGTATCTGGATTACATCACAATCTTATAAATTTATTTGGAGAAGGGACAACACTAGGATTTGATGGTACTTTGAAACATGAGCATCAATGGCAGATATTTGACCAGATTATTGTTTCAGATTTTATTTTTAACGCATCAGATAATTTAAAATATGATACCGGTAGTGCAAGGATTTTTACAGCTCCTTATCTTTTGACAGAGGATGAACGATATCTTGGAAAAAAAACATTCCGGACATATTCAGGCCCGTCCTATATTGGTGGTTTTAGTGACCATTTGCCAATTTATATTGATCTTGAATGGAATGAAAAAACTTCAATTACAAATTGAACTGATGAGTTCCGCAATTTCTTCAAGCGTGATAATTTTATCAATACAACCCGTATTTATTGCCGCCTGCGGCATTATTGGCACTTCTGCACTTTCAGGTGACTGAGCAATCGTAAGTCCGCCAAATGAATTGATTTGTTTGATTCCAAAAGCACCATCATTATTAGCCCCGGTTAGAATAATGCCTATAAGTTGATTTTTATAAGCCAGAGCTGCTGTTTCAAAAAGAATATCTATCGAAGGACGCGAGTAATTGACTTTCTCGTCCACGGTAAGATTCATAGTGAAATCTTCCTCAACAAGAAGGTGAAAGTTTGGAGGTGCAATATATACATGTGAACGGAGGATTTTTTCACCAGATTCTGCTTCTTTGATTGTTAAATGTGAATCCTGATTCAAAAAAGTTGCCAGATAGCTTTCCGAGCGGGAACTTGTATGCTGTGCAATAATAATAGGAGTAGTAAAACTTTGGTTAAGATTGTCAAATATGATTTTCAAGGCTTTTAATCCACCTGCTGAAGACCCGATTACGATTGCTTCGTAACTCATTTTATTTTAGAGAAGTTACAATTTTTTTATAGATTTTTTCTTTAGAATCAATTACCTGATATTGATTGAAAACATCTGTAAACATAAGATTTTCTTTCGATCCTAATCCAAGAAATCCACCTTTTATTAAACTTTCGGTAAATAAACTAATAACTTTGTTCTGAAGTTCTTTGTTGAAATAGATTAATACATTTCGACAAATAATCAGGTTCACTTCTGCAAAAACACTATCAGTGACCAGATTATGTTCTGCAAATACAATGTTTTTTTTCAATGACTGATCAAAAATAACAGAATCATATCTGGCAACGTAATACTCTGAAAATAAATTTTTACCACCTGATTCCTGATAATTTAAAGTATAATCTTTGATTTTTTGAACAGGATAAATTGCTTTTTTAGCCACTTCCAGAACAACCGGATTAAAATCAGTCGCATAAATCTGCGCACGCTCGTAAAGGCCTTCTTCCTGTAATAAAATCGCGAACGAATAAACCTCTTCACCTGTTGCACAGCCGGCATGCCAGATTTTGATGTATGGGTATGTTCTGAGAATCGGTATAACCTCCTCACGCATTGATTTATAGAAACCAGGATCGCGAAACATTTCAGTAACATTAATTGATAAGTCACGCAATATCATGTCGAAATATCCTTCTTCATACAATACTTTGTGCTGAAGCTGCGAGATGCTTTGTAATTCAAGATTATTGATTCGATGGAGAATTCGTCGTTTTACATGTGCTTTGTTGTAGTTGCGAAAATCATACCCGAACACACGAAAGATTATTTCCAGAAAAAACTCTAATTCGTTGTTTTGAATGTTAATCTTGTGCTCAATTAACGACATATTAGATTGAATTAGCCATTTGTGACACTTTAGCTAACATTTTTTTTAGCTCTTCGGGCCGGAATGGTTTACTCATGTGAAAATTCATTCCTGCGTTTAAACATTTCTGTTTGTCTTCATTGAATGCATTGGCGGTGGCGGCTACTATTATAACCGGTTTCGGATGATTTGTTTTTCTTTCATGATTTCTTATCGAAATGGTCGCTTCTAATCCATCTAATTCTGGCATTTGGATGTCCATGAAGATGACATCGTATTGCTTGTTTAAATAGAGATCGACCGCCTGTTTACCGTTTTTTGCCAAATCGCAATGATATCCGAGTTGACTTAACGAATGTATGGCAACCTTCTGGTTAATAGGATTATCTTCTGCTACCAGAATATTAAGATGGTGAGAAAAGTTTAATTCTGAAATAGATTTTTGATCTGAAGTTTCGATAATTGATTCTCTGTAAGGAATTTCAAACCAAAAAACAGAACCCTTTCCAAGCTCACTTTCCAAACCTATAATACCACCCATCAATTTGACTAAACTTTTACAAATGGCAAGGCCAAGTCCGGTTCCGCCAAACTTCCTGGTAATACTATTATCAGCCTGGCTGAATTCTTTGAATAATTTATTTTTCGAATCATTATTAATTCCAATACCGGTATCAACAATTGAGAACTTTAAAAAATACTGGTTTGTAATGTTTTTAACGGTTTTGACCATCAAAGTGACACCACCAGTCTCTGTAAATTTGATGGCATTATTAATTAAATTGATCAGAATCTGTCTTAATCGAAGAGGATCGCCTACAATATTCAAATTTACCTGTTTATCGATACTATATTTTAGGTCCAGATGCTTATCTTGTGCATTAAGTCTCATAAGCGACATAACGATCTCAATTTCTTCAGCTAAATCAAAGGATGTTTCTTCTAATGAAATCTGACCGGATTCAATTTTTGAAAAATCCAGAATATCATTAATTATCAATAGAAGATTCTCTCCTGAAATCTGAATAAGATGCAGAAAAGATCGTTGTTCCTTTGTTAAATTCGTTTCTGCCAATATGTTAGCCATTCCCAAAATTCCGTTTAATGGGGTTCGGATTTCATGACTCATATTGGCTAAGAACAATGATTTGGTGTAGTTTGCCTGCTCAGATTTTTGCTTTGTATCATTCAATTCAAAATCAGAATGCTCTTTTTCTTTTTGTAAAATGGCATATTTTTCTGAATACTGAAAGCTTTCAATGGCGTTTTTAACTTTCCCAATAATAATTTCAGAAATAACGGGTCTGAAAATGATGTCTGTCAATCCTGATTGAACTTCTTGTCTGATATATTTATTCTGCGGAAAACTGTTAAAAACAAGTATCAGCGGGAGGTTTTTTTGGCTTAATACCGAACGAATCGTTTGAACCATATTTATTGTTTCGTTTTCGCTGCTGATGTTAACTATAGCAAGTGCGAATTCATCAGAAAAAGTTTTAGAGAGAATATTAAAACCTGTTCCAATATAATGGTAATAAACATGAGGAAAGTGTAAGAACTTATCAAGTGCAACCATTATTTCCGGTTGGTTCTCGATTACAAGTATTTTCACTTTTTTATCCATTTTTTAAGATGCAACTATAAGTCAGGAATGTCTTAAACGAATTTTATTTTTTATGAAAGAAATACAATTTTCTTGAGTTTTTTTTATTGTCCCGGATCGTTTTATTTATCCTAAGAGCGCAAAACTTTTGATTTTCATGATTAAAAATAATTTTGCTGTTCAAATGATAAAATTTTCAGATAAACATTAAAATTAATAGTTCTGTTGCTTCAATTAATTGATTTGAAGCAACTATTGTAATAACCAATCACTATGCCATTAAATGGAATAAAGACTGAAATTCTTAATCTCAAAGAAGGAATGTTTTAAAATTCCGCATGTGTTTATTTCTGAAATTGCCAATATCCTTAAAAATAGAAAGTGAATAATTTCTCAAAGATTTTCAATGTTGTTAATAATCGTGTCCTATAGTCTGGTCTTACTTGAGTGGTATCCTCCTCCCATCCCAAAGAAGGGAAATATTTCGTAAATGATTTATTATTAAGGCATTCAATTTCTTTTCAATTCCTATTAATATGTTTTAAAGCAGAGCAGAAATTATTTTAGCGTTTATGTGTAAGGTTGGATTAAGCGAATTTACAAATATTATTTGTCAATGATAATGTCTGAATTGTTTTTTAAATGACTTCAGAAGTAATTAACATGGTTTTTATAATTTGTTGAAAACTTACTTCATACTCATTTTATTACCTTGTAAAATAATATTTCACACTGTAAATATGTTTAAATATTGTTCAAAATGGGAAATAAATTCCCAGAATTGGACAAACATTCCCCTTGTTAGATTCGATCTTCGCTAAAACATAATATCAGATTATATTAGAAAATGATTTGTTTTAGGATGACAAATCATTGTTCCAAAGCGATGACGTACACAATACAATAATTTCACTAGAATAAGCGATTCGGTCACTTTGTCATTTTATTGATAAAGCCATACGCGAAGAAGTGAGATTAGTTTAGCAGAATCTACAGGTTTGGTTAAATACTCATTTGCTCCTGCAGCAAGACATTTCTCACGATCGTCTTTCATGGCTTTTGCTGTGAGTGCAATAATGGGTAGTTTTTTATATTTTGCTTCGCTTCGGATCAATCTCATTGCTTCATATCCATCCATCTCAGGCATCATTATGTCCATCATTATCAAATCGATATGGGGATTTGCCTTCAGTTTTTCAATACCTTCCCTGCCATTTTTGCCTATTACAATCGAGACATTGTATGATTCAAGTACACTGGATAATGCAAAAACATTTCGCATATCATCATCTACAATCATGATTGTTTTCCCACTTAAAACGTCTTCATGGTTATGCACTTTTCGGAGCATTTCCTGCTTCTTTTCCGAAAGTTTTGATTCAATCTGATGTAAAAATAATGTTGTTTCAGAAAGCAGACGTTCGAATGAACGCGCACCTTTCAATATGATACTGTCAGCAAATCGTTGTAACTTTAAATCCTCTTCTTTTGATAATTCACGCGCTGTATATACAACAACAGGCAAAGAATTCATGCGGTCATCCTTTTTTATCATTTCAAGAAGTTCAAATCCTGACATGCTTTTCAAGCCAAGATCGAGAATCATACAATCGAATTTCTCAGTTTTCAGACGTTCATAAGCATCCTCACCTGATTCAACTTCAATAATATTAATGTGATCACCTGCCATTAATCCACGAATACTTTTACGCATAAGATCTTCATCTTCAACAATAAGAAGTTTCTTCATAGGGTTTAAAACGATATCTTCAATTTTTGTAAAGGCTTCCTCAAGCGATTCTTTACTTACTGGTTTATGTAAGAAACCAATAGCACCTTTTTTCATTGTTTCATTCGTTTTATCAGATGCAGAGACAAAATGAACAGGAATATGTCTGGTTCGGTTGTTCTTTTTTAACCGATCGATTACCTCATACCCATCTATTCCCGGAAGTCCAATATCGAGGATTATAGCACTTGGAACATAGTAATCTGCAAAGTGCAATCCTGATTCTCCATCACTGGCAATCAAACATTTAAATTTGTGCTCATGTGCTAGGTCATACAATAATCTTGAAAAATTACGATCATCTTCGATTACAAGTAAAATTCTATCACCTTCTACCAGTGATTCTCTATCGTCAATGGCATCAGCTAATACAAGTGTGCTATTAATTTTTTCTTTTTTGTTTATATGTTTTATTTGATCCTCTGTTTCTGCTTTTTCATCCTTTGGTGTATCTGATTTCAACTCAACAATTGTTGATTCTTCACTAGTATCATCTGGTATTATCAGGTTTTCCGGAAGAAACAAAGTGAAAGTTGTGCCCTGACCTTCTATGCTTTCAACTTTTAACTCACCACCAAGCAAAGTAGCGAAAGCCTTTGATATACTTAAACCAAGTCCGGTTCCTCCATATTTTCTTGATGTAGTTCCGTCAGCCTGCTGAAAAGCTTCAAAGATAATTTGAAGTTTATCGGATGAAATGCCAATCCCGGTATCTGATACCGCGAATGCAATCACTTTTTGATTCTGTAAGGAAGTATTCGAGAAAATTGTAGATGGTTCAGGCCGGTATACATTGAGCGTTACACTACCCTGATGCGTGAATTTTAATGCATTTGAATAGAGGTTTTTAATAATTTGATAAACACGCTGAGCATCAGATTTAATCTTTCCCGGAAGTTTGTTGCCAATATTGAAAAATAATTCCAGTCCTTTTCTGTCAGCAACCGCACTAAAGCTCTTTTGAATAAAATTAGTAAGATCATCAAAATATACATTTTCAATGTGTAAATCGATTTTTCCTGATTCGACTTTACTCAGGTCAAGAATTTCATTAATAAGTTCCAGTAAATCAGTTCCTGAACCATTTATTGTTTTTGCATATTCAAGTTCTTTAGGATCGAGATGGTGCTTTTTGTTGTCACCGAGTAATTGACTTAAAACCAAAATACTGTTGAGAGGCGTGCGCAATTCATGTGACATATTGGCTAAAAACTCAGATTTATATCTTGATGCCTGTTCAAGATCATTTGCTTTTTGCTCGATCTCTTTACGGGCTATTTCAAGTTCCTTGTTTTTCTGATTGATAGCATCGCGTTGAATCTCAAGCGCTTTGGTTCTCTCTTCTAGTTCTTCATTTGTAACCTTCAATTCTTCCTGTTGTGTTTGAAGATGTTCCTCTGAAATTCGAAGAGCAGAAGTCTGTTCCTGAAGTTCATCATTGGCCTGACGTAATTCTTCCTGCTGGATGGCCAGTTCATTCGCCTGTTCCTGGGTTTGCACCAATAACCGTTTAACTTTCTCTGATGAGGAAACTGTTTGAATTGCGATTGCAATGTTGTTGCCGACAAGTTCGAGATACTGTTTATTCAATTCAGTAAATGCCTGAATAGATCCTATTTCAATAACACCAATAGTTTTGTTATCAAAGATCAACGGATAAAAAAGATAATGTTGTAGTGGACTTTCTTTATCGGCAAGATGTATTTTAAGATGATTGCTTGTGGGTAATGAAACAATATGTAACGTTTTATCTATGGTTGTCTGGCCGATTAATCCCTGTCCCGGCAAAACGGTTTCAGGAATATTATTGAGTTCTTTATCCACTGCATAGGTTCCTGCAAGATTGAAACAATTTTTTGTTTCATCCAGAATATAGATTATTCCAACCTGTGCTTCAAGGTATTGTGATATAAACGTAATGATTTTACCAGAAAGAGATTGCAAGTCATTTTGACCACTCAGACCTGAGTCGAGTTTATTAATTCCGGTTTTTAGCCAGTCCTGATTTTT
This sequence comes from uncultured Bacteroidota bacterium, assembly GCA_903957365.1. Classification (GTDB taxonomy): domain Bacteria; phylum Bacteroidota; class Bacteroidia; order Bacteroidales; family F082; genus CAJBPB01. The sequence continues at coordinate 15,080 of CAJBPB010000301.1, read as the reverse complement.
ATTCTCTATGGCATTTTCTGCTAAAGTCTGTGTCATAGCAATTAATGCAATATTTAAGGTATCGTTATCACTTCTGGGCTCAAGGGTTCTGCTGTAATCACCTTTGGCAATACGATTTGCCTGATCAACCACCTGCCGGAAACTTTCAACCATCTGATTCATCGATTTTCCAAGTGTGTCGTTTTCACTTCTTATTTCAACAACTTCATTGTAATCACCACGGGCCATTGTTTTGGCAACATTTGCATATGATTGAAGCGAATTAACCAGTCTGTTATAAGTGTCAACCATTTCGCCAATTTCATTGTTTGGCGCCTTGATTAATTTATTGTCGAGATGACCGATTGCAACAAGTTTTGCCCAGGAAGAAAGCTGCTTGATTGGGTTTACGAACCACCTTGTCACCAATATTGAAGTAAAAAACACCAATAATATGGTAATTATAAACGAAAGTTTTACAATATCTGAAAGTTTTCGTGCATATGCAAATGCTTCACTGTGCTCAATTTCTTCGATTAATACCCAATTTACACCTAGGTTTTGCAGGTAAGTCAGATTGCGGTAAATACCTAAAACATATTTTTTCTTTTCATCAGAATCATAGGTTGATACTTTTTCCTCGTCCAGTTCAGCCGTTTTCAGCATATTTGGATTGTTTTGATGCTGCAGATAGAACAACCAGTCTTTTACTTTCTGGTTGTTGATTTCAAGCATAAGTATTTCTTTTTCAGATCCAAATCTCATTGTAGATCGCAGAAGCCTGTCCTTACCTACTATATATGCCTGTCCGGTTTCACCATAACCAGCATCCTGACGAATAATTTGATTTATCCGGTCCATCGTAACTTGCAAGGCAATTAAACCTACGATTGTATTTGATTGATCAAAAACCGGCTGAACAAAGAAACCTGAAAGTTTTCTATAAGAAGGATTGTAAAATTCTAAGTCCGAAAATTGTGTTTTATGTTGGTCAAGCGCTTCGCGACAACTAGATGCAAAACCAGTTAACCTGAATTCTCCAGTAAAGATATTCGTGCCAAGATCAGATTCTTCTTTTAAGCTAAATAATATATTTCCTTCATTATCAATATAATATATGTTGTAATATCCATTCTTTTTTGCTAAGTCTTTAAATTCATCACGATGGTCAGCAGTAATTTCATTCCAGTTTCCTTTGGTGACAAATTGTTTAAAATCTTTTCCGTTATCCTGATAACCCTGTTTTAGGGTTTTAATAAATTCAATATCAGCTTTCTGGCGACTATTAAGTTCAAGAAAATCCACAATTTCCTTAAAAAATGTATTGATGTATTCAACTCTAAGTTGCGAAGTGGTATTCAGAGATTTTTCAGCTACAATCGTCAATCCATGGTAAGCATTGAGAAAGTTTATGAAACTTATAGAGGCCAATGGAATTATTGAAATGGCTAAAAACCATATTAACAATGACTTACCAACTCCAATATACCGCCAGGATCTAAAAGAAAGTTTGATTTTTTGCCAGGTGCTTGCCGAATTATAGTCGAGGTTATTCATCAATCAAATAGTAGTTCTTTAGAGTTTAACGCTTGGTTTTATGCTTTTTGAAATCGCTCAATGGTTTCATAAAGTTCTTTCGGATTAACAGGTTTAGTTATATAAAAGTCCATGCCTGCAGCAAGACACTTTTCACGGTCACCTTTCATTGCATGGGCCGTCATTGCTATTATCGGGATGTGAATATTTTTTCCGACTTCAAATAATCTTATTTCTTTGGTAGAATCAAATCCATCCATCTCAGGCATTTGAACATCCATCAATACAAGATCATAATTGTTATTTTTAATTTCGTCCAATGCCAGCTTTCCATTTTCGACGGCTTTCACATTATATCCCTTTTTTTCGAGTAACTGAACGATAATTTTTCGATTTATTATCTGGTCTTCAGCCACGAGCACATTTAGTGTTTCGGTCTGGTGTTTCTTTTTATCAACAAATTGAACTATTTCAGGTGCACGTTGGTCTTCAGTTCCAAACTTTCTGATTAACAAATTTTTCAGATCTGTTTGAAGTAAAGGTTTTGTTAAAAAATCAAATTTTTGTGCTTTCTGGAGTTTTAATGCTTCAACATTTGCTTTACTTGGTGAAAGCAGTATGATTTCAGGTGTTTTTTTACTTGTCAGGGCTTCCTTTATTTTGTCAGCTACTTCGACTCCAGTCATCGATTTTAAAAAATAATCGATTAAAATAAGGTCAAACTCTTCATGATTCAGCAACTCAAAACATGAAAGACAGTCTTGGGTAATTTTATTTCTTATTCCCCAACAATCTAATAAAGAAGCGATTACCTGTGCTGATTTTTCGTGATCGTCAATAATTAGAACATTATATTCGTCATTCGGTTTTTCCAGTTGAATTTTCCATGGTCTTTCCTTCTGGTCACCTAAAATCATATTTAACCTGAAAAAGAAATTACTTCCTTCCCCGAAAATGCTTTCAACTTTTATTTGTCCGCCCATTCTGTTTACAAGGCGCTGCGAAATGTTCAGTCCTAAGCCAGTACCTCCGTGGGTGCGTGTTGTAGATGTTTGGGCTTGTGAATAGGATTTAAAAAGACGATCAATTTTATCTTTAGGAATACCTATACCAGTATCTTTTACCGAAAACTCAACAGAAACTTGTTCTTCAACCAAATCTAACATCTGAATATAGATCCCTATGGTTCCTTCTTCAGTAAATTTAATCGCGTTACTTAAAAGGTTAATTAATATTTGTCTTATGCGAAGCGGATCGCCTATGATAATATCCGGGATGGTAGGATCTATTTCGCAGATAAATTCAAGTTTTTCTTGAAAAACCTTAACAGACAGTAAGTTAACAACCTTTTCAATTACTTCCCTTAAACTGAATTCTATCTCTTCCAGCTCAAGTTTATCGGCTTCAATTTTCGAAATATCGAGTATCTCGTTAATGATGTCCAGTAAAGATTCACCCGAATTTTTGATATCCAGAAAACGTTCACGTTGTGTTGGCGAAATTTCTTCATCCATCAATCCAAGATCAGCCATCCCGATAATACCATTAAGAGGGGTTCGGATTTCATGACTCATTGTAGCCAGAAAAGCACTTTTTGCAGTGGTTGCTTCCTCTGCAATCTGTTTAGAATCATTCAGTTCAGCAATTGTTTTTTCAAGCTTACGGGTTGTTTCTTCCAGTGCATTTTTATGCTGGAAAAAATCGATGAATGCTTTAATTTTACTTTGAAGAATCTCGAGATCCAGCGGTTTGTATAAATAATCTACTGCACCCGATTCATATCCTTTGAAAATATGCTGACGCTGTTTTGAAATTGCGGTTACGAAAATTATTGGAATATGTTTGGTCCTTTCGCTGCTTCTCATGATTTCCGCTACTTCAAATCCATCCATTCCCGGCATTTGAACATCCATTAAAACGAGAGCAATATTGTGCTCGAGCATGATACTTAAAGCCTCGTTGCCCGAATGTGCCTTAAGAATGATGAGGTCATCATTTTCAAGAATACCTTCCATTGTCAGCAGGTTTTCAGGACGGTCGTCAACAATAAGTACGTTAAATTTTGGTTTATTTATCATAGCATTTCGTTTGTTTTAGTGTTTTCATGCTGCATTATATATAGCAAAAATAATCAATTCCTTAATTGTAAATCTCATTTGTTTGTCTTTCACAAATATCTTTAAATGAACAATATCTGCATTGGTCAAAATCTGATGTCTGTTGAAAAGTTAAATTTACATCAAAAATCTCATTTACGATTTCATTCAACATAATTTCAATCGCTTCTGTGTATTGAATTTCATTTTTAATTAAAGGAAAATTCATTGGTATCATACCAGAACCTGAACGAAGCAATTTGTAAATTCCTGGCTGGATTTCCTTATGGTTGAACTCAGGATTATTTTTCAGTAACAGATAATAATAAATCAGTAATTGAAGTGCTTTTGGTTTGTTTTGAATTGATTCGCGGTCAATTTCTGAAATTTTCACATCCTTTTCTTCAACTTTTCCTGTTTTGTAATCAATGATTCTTATTCTATTATCAAACTCATCAATCCTGTCGATGGTTCCTTTCAGTTTCCAGACATTGGTTTCGTTTTCAGGATTACCAGACAGAATGTATTCATATTTTTTTTCAAGTTCGTGAACTGTAAGAGAGGTCCCTTGCTTGAGGAGTTTTTTTTCATATTCAATAAAATCGTCCCAGAGTTTTTTTATCACTTCAAAAATAAGCTTGTTTTTTCCGAACAATGGCAATTCGCCCCTCGTTTCTTTTATAAATGCCTGATTCAGAGTTTTATCAGTATTTTTGTAACTTTGTTCGGTCAATGATTTATTCAGGTTTTCTTCGTACAAATCTTTCAGAGCCCTGTGAAGAATATTACCAATTGTATTAAATCCAATAGATTCTTCTTCCACATTTTGTTCTCTGATTTCCATTAATTCAGTGAGATAGAATCGGAGTTGGCAACTCAAATAAGTTGATAAACTACTTGCAGAGAATCCAGTGATTGCTTTTGATTTTATTTTTTGAATAATCTCAGGCGATTTAATTCCTACAATCGGATTATGCTTTATTGTTTTTAATAATGGAATGGTGCTTGTTTTTTCTTCAATAAGTATTAATGGATTCAGTCTCGCGATTTCATGCACAATTTGAAGTATGAACCGGCTTTTTTCTCCACCACCAAGTTCACCTGATTCAGTGTTGTAATAAATATGAATATTCTCAGCTGATTGCAACAGACGGTAAAAATGATAAGCAAAAACAGCCTGTTTGTGCGTATGGATTGGTAATGAAAATGATTGTCTGAGATCAAAAGGAATAAATGAATTGTTGTGTTTCTCAGCCGGTAACATTCCTTCATTGACCGAAAGGATGTGCAATGTTTTGAAATCCAGATTTCGAGATTCAAGTAATCCCATAATTTGTAACCCATTCAATGGTTCACCAAAAAAATTAATGGAGTAGGAGGGAGCAATCTGATTTATTAACTGTTTAATACTTTTAATATCAATAAGTTGTTCATTTCCAACAGATAAATCCATTAATCGCCTGCATATTCTGATGCCAGCACTGAACTGGTTCAATAACAAGTAATTATGATTGCCATTGAGTTTTATCCTTACACGTTCGATGCTGTCTTCAAGCATATTTTGAATTTGGCTCAGGCATTTTACAGGATTTTTATTCCAAGGTTCGAAAATATTCACAAGAAATAATTTCATTTTTTGAGATGAATTATCGATTGCAATTATTTCAGAGCAGGTAACAAAAGATTTTCTGCTTTCAACAAGTTTTGTTCTCAGATTTTTTACTCTTTCAAGATCATCAGGTGTTAAAATATGAGTAAAAAACTCATGTTCAAAAAGATGTAAAACTGTCCAGATATAGAAACCTTCTTTTTCATTTAATTTATTTCTGAATTCATGAAATTCGAAAAGTTTCATCAGAAAATTGTATACCAGACTTTTCGAAAATGGCATACCCATGGTAACATTGTATTTTCCAACATTGGATGGAATCGAGTTTATCGCCGGCATCAACAAATTTTCATCAGAAAGTATTACTGCGGAACTTTCAAATGATGTTTCATTCAACAGATTATTTCCCAATTCCTTACATTGACCAACGTTTCCCGGAACACCAGTAATGATAATTTTTTTGTGTGATTTTTAAAAGTTTATCAAAAATCCATTTTACAGGAGTTTTATTTTTCTGTTTTTCAAGAAAATTTCTTAGAAAAAACCCGGCCTCCGATAACTCAAAACCGTTTGATTGAAGATAATACTGGTCTATATCCCAGAGTATTTCTGCTTTACCTTCTCTTTCAAGCGTAAAAATAATTTTCTCTTCAGCTATTGTGAGTGCGTTAAATCCTGCAAAAATAACTTTCTCTGACTGCATTTTGTGGGCAAGTGCCGATGGATTTGTGTCAGCGAGCATCCTCGCCAGCATTCCCTGATATCCTGATTTTTGAATGAACAACCTCTCTTTGAGCTGATTATAGTATTGAATGATTGATTCAAAGAAAACCAGAAAATTTTTCTCGGAAATTGTCAGATCTGTACCATCTATATGCCATAATTCCAATGCTTTGGCTTCGGATAAGTAGCTAAATAATGCATTGGCATCGACAAGATACTGATCAATTTCATCAAAATCACGTATGAACAATTCAGCATAACCAACAAAATCGCCAATGGATTGTGAGTCACTTGGAAAAAGTTCAAGATGTATTTTTAAAAGTTCGAGTTTAACCTGCAAAGGATCAGTTATTTGAAAACCTGTCCATAACTGCAGGGCTTCTTCGATAGTAATGATTTTTGGTAACCATATGGTTGATTTAATTCGTTTGGCTAACTCGTTTTTCAGGAAAAGACTAGCCCTTCTGTTTGGAAATACTACAGTTATTTCTCCCAGTTTATTGGGATAATTTTCTAATAAATGTTCTGCAACATTTCCTAAAAAAGTATTTGAATCACTCATTTATACCTGTTTAGTAAAAGTGAAATCTTTTCAAAATCTTCTTTTTTACCCAGATCGAACCAATAACCACCATCGATTATAGTACAACCGATTATGTTTGATTGTGCAAGTTGGAGATAAATATCGATAATTGAACATTTTTTTAACTCAAATCCTGTTAAAAGATGTGGACGAATCATATGAATTCCTGAAAAAGAAACGGCCTGGTATTTCTCAGGCAATGTAGCAATTAACTTCGTTTCTCCTGTTTCAAAATTCTTCCAGCCTATTAACAGATTGTCATTGTTAAATAGCATTTTGCGATTACTTTCCCGATGCCTGCAGAGTAATTGTGCATCCAGACTGCTATTGATAAATGAATTATAGAAATCGCCAAGATTGATATCAGATATAATATCAACATTGTGTACCAAAACACCCTGATTATTTTTGAATAATGGAAGCGCCTTCAGAATGGCACCTCCGGTATCTAATAATTGGCTGCTTTCATCAGAAATTTCAATATCGGTTTCAAAATCGGCATTCAATTTCAAATAGGATACAATTTGATCTGCATGATGATGCACATTGATTACAATATGATTGAAACCATTGGATTTCAATTTGTTGATGACAATTTTTATAAGAGGTTCTCCATTAATTTCAATTAGCGCTTTTGGTCTCGAATTGGTCATATCACCTAAACGACTGCCCAAACCAGCTGCCAGAATCATTGCGCTTTTCCTTACACTATTCATGCTTTTTGTTTGGTTTACACAATTCTTCTTTTTCGCTGGCTTTCAACCCGCATTTTGAACAGACAAAGGCTGAAATATCTATTTTTTTTTCCTTGGCACCTGATTTTGACTTGCATTTCTTTTTTGACATAAGTTATTCTAATTCTGAGTGTTTTATCGTTATTTGAATACCAGGAAATTTTTGTTTTATCCAATGAAATGTTTTTTCTGCAAAAAAAACGGAACGATGCTGACCACCTGTGCAACCAAAATTTATCACTAAAGATGCGAATCCCCGTTCAATATAATTAGAAATACTTATGCCACATATTCCTTTAACATGCTCAAAAAAGCTATGAACTTCCTCTTTCGATTCCAAAAATGTAATTACCTCTGGTTCTTTTCCCGTTTTCATTTTGTATTTGTCTTCTCTTCCCGGATTTGGTAAAGCCCTGCAATCAAATACAAACCCACCACCGTTGCCGGAAAAATCTATCGGAACACCCTTTTTTAAATAGGAGAAACTGCTTACCTGGACAGACAGACTATGAGAAGAAAAAGTTTTTTTAGACGGATAAACCATATCCAATTTCGAAAGTTGATTAACAATTTGCATCATTTCCGGATAATCGCCATCAAAATTATTTTTAAGATAAAAATCGGTCAGGGTTTTCAAAGCATAGGGAATACTATCAATAAAATGGGCCTTTTTTTGAATTAAACCTCGGAAACCGTAAGCACCAAGCACCTGAAAAAGTCTCAGATAAACAAAGGAATTGTAGTATTTTAGAAAACCTGATTCTTTTGTTGGTAAATGCTTTTTCAATTCTTCCATATAATAACCAAGCAATTCTTCACGAATACTATCAGGAATTTGAGCTTTCACCTGATAAAGCAATGAAATGATGTCATATTGCAAAGGTCCTTTTCTGCCACCCTGAAAATCAATAAAATAGGGTTTGTTTTCAAATATCATGATATTTCGTGATTGAAAATCACGGTACATAAAGTGGTCATTGTCTGATTTGGAGATGAAATGTGTTAACGAACGGAAATCATTTTGAAGCTTTTCATCGTTGAAAACAATTTCAGGATGCAATTTTAAAAAATAGTATTTAAAATAATCAAGGTCATTTAAAATGGATTGTGAAGTGAATTCAGGTGTTGGATAAGCCTTTGTATAATCGATCGATTTATGCGCTATTATCTGAAATTGAATAAGATATGATATTATCTGTTTAAATTGTTGAATCAATTCGCTGGAGAAACTCCCTTTGGAATGGTTTTCCTGAATCAATGAAAACAGACTCACAACCCCTAAATCTGTCTGTAGATAACTCAGGTTATCAGCTGATCGTATCAACACCTTTGGTACAGGCAACTGCAGTTTTGAAAAAGTTTCGGAAAATGAGAAAAAAGCTTCATTTTCGTTTGCATCTGGATTATAAGTCCCAATAAACGAACCACTTTTTCCATTTATCCTGAAATATTTACGCATCGATCCTGATTCAGTAACTGGACTAATGATCTCACAACTTTCGCCTGTAAGTTTTGTGTATAACTCATTGAATATGAAATTATAATCCATGAAAGATATCATTGTTTCAATTTAGAATGAGTACAAATTTACATTTTTTCCGGCAGTCAATTATAGGTGAGGTTAATGCTTTGTAAAATGACTTAATTTTGCTGACCAAAGGAAGTATAAATAATCAAAATAATTGTAATATGGAAGCGAAAAAAACCGCAACTGACATATTGAAAACAGCCATTTTATTAGAACGCAGAGGCAAAGCGTTTTATACACAGGTTGCTAGACAAAGCGAAAGTAAATCAGCTAAAAAAATCTTTGAAATGATGGCTGAAGAAGAGGATGCCCATATCGAATTTCTTTCTGGTCAATTTTCTCATTACGAAAAAACACATGAGTTTCTGGCAATTGGTGAACACCATGATGTTGATGATACGGATGCTGTAATGATTCTCTCAGAGAATATTAAAAACGAAATATCGGCTGCCAGCTTTGAAGCTGCTGCTATCTCTGCTGCAATTGATTTTGAAAACAGGGCGATTGAAGTTTATTCCTCCCGGGCAGCAGAATCTGTTGACACCAATGAAAAAAACATGTATCAGATGTTGGCAGACTGGGAAAAAGGACATCACAGACTACTTCATAAACTGAATGAAGATTTAAAAGAACAAGTATGGAATGACAATAATTTTTGGCCATTCTAAAGAAAAATATCAAAATATAAAACTCATAATGGAAAATAATCAACTTGGTTTTGATTCACTGGCTGTACATGCAGGTAGTTTTGAAGATGCATTGGGAAGCGCAGTATCTCCTATATATCAGACATCAACATTTAAATTTGAAAACGCGGATCATGGTGCCAGATGTTTTTCTGGTGAAGAAGACGGATTTATTTATACCAGAATCGGAAATCCGACAATTGGTGAACTCGAAAAAGCTGTAGCCGCCCTTGAACATGGTTATGGTGGAATTGCTACCAGTTCAGGTATGGCTGCAGTGAATACAGTTTATCTTACTTATCTGGCTTCCGGAAAGCATATGATCGGACACCATTCATTGTATGGTCCATCGCGCAGCGTAATAGAAGGATTATATCCGAAATTTGGTATAACTTCTTCATTTGTAGATGCAACTAATGTTGAAAACGTTATTGCTGCTATTCGTCCTGAAACCAGTCTGATTTTTCTGGAAACACCAGCTAATCCGTCTATCGAAATTACTGATATCAAGGCAATTTGTGAAGTCGCCCGCCAACATAATATTACGGTTTGTGTTGACAATACTTTTTGTAGTCCCTATCTTCAAAACCCACTTGATCTCGGAGCAGATATTGTAGTTCATTCAATGACGAAATTTATCAATGGACATGCGGATATTGTTGCTGGAATGATTGTTGCAAAAACCAAGGAAGTTTATAGCAAGTTGCGACCTGTTATGGTAATTATGGGCTGCAATATGGATCCGCATCAGGCATGGCTTACAAGACGGGGCCTGAAAACTTTAGGAATCCGTATTGACCGCGCACAGGAAAATTCAATGAAAGTGGCTGCATTTCTGGAAAGTCACCCAAAAGTTGAATGGGTAAAATATCCTGGATTGAAATCACATCCTCAGTTTGAACTTGCAAAAGTTCAGATGCGTGGACCAGGCGCTATGATTAGCTTTGAACTCAAGGGTGGTCTTGAAGCCGGCAAAATTATGATGAATAATGTAAAAATGGCATTGCTTGCCGTTTCTTTAGGTGGAATCGAAACGCTTATTCAGCATCCGGCAGGTATGACCCATTCAAAACTTTCAAAAGATGCCAAAGCAGCAGCTGGTATTACGGATGGATTGGTCAGGCTTTCGGTTGGTATCGAAAATGTTGAAGATATAATAGCGGATTTGGATCAGGCTTTGGCTTTGGTTTAATGATTGGACTAAACTAAATCTACAATGGTTTTTTAAAAGAATCTTTTTGATTAACCTTTAAATTTATTTGAAATCTCCGTTTACAGCATCGCTGTTTTCGGAGATTTTAATGTTTTTAAGAACTCTTTTCATCAAAATCAACATAAAAAGAAATTTTGACTGACTTAGCGTTTTTCAGAACTTTTTGTTTTAGTAACTTCGCTTCGTGAAAACGATAACCGATTTATTAATCAGGCAAATATTTATTTTGCTTTTTCTCTTCGTAACAATGTCTTCGCAGGCACAGCGGGTAGCCCTGGTGTTGAGCGGTGGTGGTGCAAAAGGACTGAGTCATGTTGGTGTTCTAAAAGCACTCGAAGAGAATAAAATTCCAATTGATTACATCGTTGGAAACTCAATGGGAGCCTTGGTTGGTGCTCTATATGCCATCGGATATACTCCTGCTGAAATTGAGAAATTTGTTACAAGCCGTGAATTTAATGATTGGGTAAGCGGTAATTTGGAATCGGATATTTATTCAACTGCCATTAATAATCAGGATGCCTCATGGGTCGGACTACCGTTCTCACTTAAACGAAATATACAAACCAGTTTGCCATCAAGTTTCGTTTCTCCGCATATAATGGATTTTGCTGTTATGCAATTGTTCTCAGCTTCCAGCGCAGCTGCCGGTTACAACTTCGACAGTTTAGTGGTGCCGTTTCGATGCGTAGCTTCTGACATTGATTCAACACAGCTAATTATCCTGAAATCAGGTCAGTTAGGTGCGTCTGTGCGTGCTTCGACTACATTTCCGTTTTATATCCGGCCAATCCGTATCGATAATCGGTTGCTCTTTGATGGAGGAATGTATAATAATTTTCCGGCTGATATTGCAGAATCCGAATTTCATCCAGATATAATTATCGGAAGTAAAGCCGCTGGAAATTATCCACCATCTGATGAATCGGATATCGTTTCACAGGTTCAGAATATGTTGATGCGAAAAGCAGATTTCACCTTGCCTGCTGAAAATGGAGTGCTTATCGAATCGAAAATGGGAAAGACCGGTGTTTTGGATTTTAGCAGGATTCAGACCTATATAGATAGCGGTTATTCGGCTGCGATATCTCAAATGGAAAATGTCAGAGAATTGGTTGCCAGACGTTCAGATCCAACCGAATTGCAAATGAGTCGTGACCGTTTCAAACTAAGGTGTCCTCCAATTACTTTCGATTCAATTATCATTACAGGAGTGAACGATCATCAGGCACAAAACATAAGGTCACGATTGAATTTTCATAACAAGTACAATTCAATCAACGACATAGCTGACAATTATATGACATTGCTTACCGATGATAAAATAAGCAACATCTATCCGCAACTCTATTATGACCATATAAAAATGGATTATAATCTCCATCTGGAAGTGACAATGGCAGAGAAATTTCTGGCCCATTTTGGCGGGAATATTTCATCTTCCACGTCAAATGAAGCCTTTGTTTCAATGAAGTATATGTTTTTAGAAGGAATTGGCGGCCAATTTGGAATTAATGGATATTATGGCAGATTTTACTCTTCTTTTCAGGCTGATGCAAAACTCGAAATTCCCGGGAAATTACCTTATTTTATTGACCTGACTGCTAATCTGTCACGCAAAGATTATTTCAAAAGCAGCAATTATTTTTTTGAAGATCCAACCCCGGCTTTTTTGATTAATGATGAAAGTTATGTGGATGTAAATACCGGCTTTACAATTGGAAAATTCGACAAGATTTATATGGGGCTTGGTGCTGTTAACAGGAGTTTTAATTATTATCAGACAAATAATTTTACACGCAATGATACAGCAGATCAAACTGATTTTAATTCTTTGATACCTCATATTTGTTATGAATTTAATTCATTGAACCGTAAGCAGTTTGCAAGTAAAGGCATGCGGTTAAAAATCGGCCTGAAATATATTTCAGGATCTGAAACCAATACACCCGGTTCTGTCAGTACAAAACCAGATACTTTGAATAATCATCAGCGTTACTTCCTTGTTAAATTTAGGTATGATAACTTTTTTGCTCATACAAAAAAAATTCATTTTGGTTTTGTTGCTGATCTCACAGCATCAAACCAACCATTACTTTACAATACTACCAGCACTTTATTATCCTCTCCAGTTTTTGTTCCTATGCCCGAAATGCAATCGATGTACCTTGACAGATATAGAGCATTCAGTTATGTTGGTGGTGGTTTGAAAACTATTTTTGACATTTATAAAAATGTTGATATCAGGGTTGAGACTTTTATATTTCAACCCTATCAGCGTATCATTGATAATGGCGTGGATAAAGAACCAACTTTTGGTCCGGTTTTTTCTGATCCGTCATTCGCGTTTTCAACAAGAGTGGTTTATCACACCTTAATCGGACCATTAAGTGTCAGTTTGAATTATATGGATAGAACCGGTGACAAATATGCAATCATGTTTAATTTTGGCTATCTGATTTTCAACAGATCTATGTTTGATTGATGACTCTGATAATTAATCTGTTTAGCATTTGAAAAATTAGTTGTTGAGCCGATTTAATTTTTATTTTTGCATCAATAAACTTGAAAATAACCCATATCAGATTGTTTTTTATATTCGAAAAACATTCAGATAATTACTAACAACATTTTGTAAGACAATGGAAAATCTTGACCTACAACCTGAAAATCAGGTTAATGCACAACCGGTAGAACAATCGGAAATCGAATTAATCCAGGACACAGCAGCAATGGAAATTGTTTCTGCTGTAGAAGAAACAGAAGTAAATGAGGTTCAACAAATCATTACTGAAGCTGAAAAAAATGTAATTATTGCAAGTATTCAATCTGACCGATTGCCCGAGACTGAGAATTTGACGGAAAAGATAACCGTTCAATCTGAAATTCAGGCAGAAATAACCGGGATTGTTGAGACTGTAATTCCAGTTGCTGAAAAATCTGAAAATCACCATGAACTCGTAATTCACGAATCAGAACACGATCTGGATGAAGAGGACCTGGAACATGATTATTCGGAGTTAAATAAGCTTCAGCTGGTTGAGATGCTTGAAGAAGCGGTTCTGGATAAAGATGTTGCGAAGATTAAAAACAAGGTTGCAGCAATTAAGGTTTTCTTTTTAAAGTTAAATAAAGAGGATATTGAAACTGAATTGGAACAGTTTATCAAAGACGGTGGTGATAAAGAATCCTATGCCCATGTAGATGACCCGCTGGAACTGAGATTTAAAACTGCTTTCAATATCTATAAAGATAATAAGGCACATCATAATGAGATTCTGGAAAAGCAGAAAGTTGAAAATCTAAAACATAAAACAGCAATTCTTGACGAACTCAAACACCTCATTTCTTCAGAAGAGACGCTGAAAAAAACATATGATGAATTCAAATTATTACAGGATAAATGGAAAGAAATTGGCCAGGTTCCTGTTAGTGAAATTTCCAATCTTTGGAATTCTTACCATTTTTTAGTTGAGAAATTCTTTGATAAAGTAAAAATTAACCGTGAATTACGTGATCTTGACCTCAAAAAGAATCTGGAAGCCAAGATTGAAATATGTGAAAAAACGGAAGAACTTTTATTGGAAACTTCTGTAATCAAGTCGTTTAAACTTTTACAAAAATACCATGAAGACTGGAAAGAAATCGGACCAGTTCCTCAGGATAAAAAAGATGAAGTCTGGGAGCGCTTTAAAATTGCCACAGACAAGATAAATGTCATACGCAGAGAACATTATGCTTCGATTCACGATGAACAGATGAATCACTATCAGGCAAAACTTGCACTCTGCGAAAAAGCCGAAGAAGTGATTAGCGAGAGTGTTGAAGGATTGAATGCCTGGCAACAAAAATCAAATGAAATCAGTGATTTATTTCAATTGTGGAAGTCGATAGGGCAGGCGCCTAAAAAACAAAATGATGAGGTATGGACACGTTTCAAGGCTGCGATGGATGTCTTTTTTGAAAACAAAAAAGATTATTTTGGAAAACTGAAAGAGCAGCAACTCGAAAATTATAATCAAAAGATTAACTTATGTGCGCAGGCCGAAGCACTCAAAGAAAGCACTGAATGGCGCAAATCAACCGAACTGATTAAAAAGTTGCAGGAAGACTGGAAAGCCATTGGTCCGGTGCCCCGGCGTAATTCTGATAAAATATGGAAACGATTCCGTGCTGCCTGTGATGAATTTTTCAAAAACAAAGCGGAGCATTTTGATGGAATGCGTGGTCGCGAAGATGAAAACCTGCAAAAGAAAGAAGAACTTATCAAACAAATCGAAAGTTTTGAAGTCACCAAAGACAGAACGACCAATCTTGATTCGTTGAAAGCTTTCCAGCGCACCTGGATGGAAATCGGACATGTGCCAATCAAAGTAAAGGATCAGTTGCAGAT
>CAJBPB010000300.1 GCA_903957365.1 uncultured Bacteroidota bacterium | reverse complement strand
AATGCAAGCCCTAAATTTGTTGGTAATAAAAAGGCAAGTGATTTAAGTAAATTATCGTAAACTCGTCGCCCCTCCTCAACAGCAGCTGAAATACTCGAAAAATTATCGTCTGCAAGAACAATATCCGACGATTCTTTTGATACCGAGGTGCCGGTAATTCCCATTGCTATTCCTACATTCGATTGTTTTAGCGAAGGTGCATCGTTCACTCCGTCGCCGGTCATAGCAACAATATGTTTGTTTTTTTGCAATGCTTTCACTAAGCGCAGCTTGTGTTCAGGCGCAACACGTGCATATATATTTGTATTTTGAATGATTATATCCAATTCATTATCGTCCATTTTGGACAAAGCAACTCCGGTTACAACATTTCCATTATCCGAAAGCCCCAATTCCATACCTATGGCACGAGCCGTTGCTTGGTGGTCGCCTGTAATCATTTTCACCGTTATTCCGGCATTATGGCAAACTCTTATGGCTTCAATAGCTTCGGCTCGAGGAGGGTCTATCATTCCAATCAGACCAATAAATTCAAATCCGCCTTCAACATCATCAATAGCTATTACGTTACTACTTGCATGTGATTTTTGAGCAATAGCAAGTACACGCATCCCTTTTGAACCGAGTAATTCAATTTGAGCAATAATCATTTTGACATCTAAACTGATGCCTCCAACATGCTCCGAACAGCGTTTTAGTACAACTTCAGGAGCTCCTTTAAGAATAATAGTGTCGTTGAGAGTTGCCATATATTGTTTTTCGGAATCGAATGGCATGACGTCTTTTCTTGGATTTATTTGGCGTAAAACATCAATGGAAATACCCGCTTTTGCTGCTGCTACAACTAATGCTACTTCGGTTGGGTCTCCAGAAATGCTATACTCGTCACCATCATAAATAACATTCGCATCACTACAAAGTATTGCTTTTTTCAACAAAAGCTGCATATCTTCGGGTAACGCTAAAATTTCAGCACCATTTTGTTTGAATGTTCCAGCTTTATAGTAGCCAACACCAGTAACCTGAATATTGTGGTTGAAGTTCCAAAGTTCATTTACAGTCATTTCGTTGCGGGTAAGTGTACCTGTTTTGTCAGAGCAAATTACCGTGGTGCTTCCTAATGTTTCAACAGCAGGAAGCTTTCGAATAATAGCTTTTCGTTTTGCCATGCGTTGCACACCAATAGCAAGAGCAATGGTAACTACTGCAGGAAGTCCTTCGGGAATAGCCCCAACTGCCAAAGCAATCGCGAAAATTAAACTTTCTTTAAGTGCATCGAATAACAATACACCTTGCCCCAAAGCACGGTAAGTGCCAATTACCATAATTACAGCAGTAATAGCTAAAATACCTATGGTTAAATATTTGCCAATTACTCCTAGTTTTTTAGTAAGCGGTGTTTCCAAATCTATGGTTTCGTTTAGCATATTGGAAATTTTACCAAGCTCGGTATTCATGCCTGTGCCTACAACAACTGCTGTAGCTGTACCCGTAACAACCAATGTGCCACTGAAAACCATGCATTTTCTGTCGCCAATTACGACATCTAAGTTAACCGCATCGGTGTTTTTTTGGGAAGGAACAGATTCGCCTGTAAGTGCAGCTTCTTCCACCTGCAGGTTTTTTTGTTGTATGATTCTCATGTCTGCAGGGATACGGTCGCCGGCAGCCACCAGAACAATATCACCGGGTACAATTTCCGAAACAGGTATGGTTATTACATTGCTATCGCGAATTACGGTAGCGTTTTCGGGCACCATGCTACTCAGTGCTTCAATCGCTTTTCCAGCTTTGTATTCCTGAATAAAACCAATTAGTGAGTTTACTACAACAACGGCGAGCACAACCATTCCGTCGGTTATTTTACCTAAAGCAGTAGCCAATGTGCTTGAACCAAGAAGCACCCAAATCAATGGATTGTTGATTTGTCGCCAAAGCACTTTTAGCACACCATCTTTGCTTTTTCTTTTAAGTTTGTTGTGTCCGTACTTCAAAAGTCTTTTTTTGACTTCCTCCGATTTTAGTCCATTTAAAGAACTTTCGAAATTATTCACAACCTCCTTGTAATCAATGGCGTGCCATTGTTTGTTTTCACTTTTTGTCATAATATTTGCCAATATAATCTACTATGTAATAGTTTCTAAAATTTGCTTAAAAGCTATAATTATGGTTGAAAAAAACAATCCGAAGTATATAAGACTCCCCAAAATGGAAAAATAACCCAGGATAATAATAATTCCGTCTTTCTGTAAAATTCCTACAGATAGAAAAAGAATTGTTATAGCAGGCAAAGTATTACTAAACGGCATTAATCCAAACGGTAACATTAGTAAAACAGAACCAAATAAAATTGAGAAACTATTGATTTTTCTTGCAATTTTGTTACTTATCAGGAGACTAATTCGATGCGGTTTACTTATTTTCTCTAAAAAATGAAACCACTTTAATCCTTTGTTCAGAGCATTGCGTAACTTTTCTGCTGGAAATGTCTTAGTTTTTATTGTGTTAGGTAGCCACAAAATTTTGTTTAACAGATTACTTATTCCTATAAAAAAGATGATGGCCCCAAACACAGTACTGAAACCTGGTATTGATACTGGAATTAGAAATATAATAGATAATAGAGCTGCAAATAATAGTAATCCATCATTTCCTAATAGATTTACTATTTCAGATAATGTTAGATTTTTGTCAGGTATTTTACTGATTATTTTTTTTACTTTTTCTGACAAAGTATCTTCAAAAAACTCTTCTTTTTGAAAAAAAACAACTAATTCACCATTTTTGATTTTTGTTTTTTGTGACATAAAAAAACTCACATTATTTGCAATAAATGTTTAAGGCAATTACTATTAAAAGTCAAACAGATCACCCAAAAGCCCTTTCTTCTTTTTATATCGGTAATCATTGTCTCTATCACTATAATTCTTCCCTTGATAATTATCTTCAGGAGTTCTTTTCTCTTGTTGAGGCAGAGAGCGTTCGATGATTTTGTCGAGTTCACCACGGTCAAGCCAAACGCCACGGCATTCTGGACAGTAGTCAATTTCTATTCCGCTGCGATCGGCCATAACTAAGCTTACATCTTTACAATTTGGACATTTCATTTTTGTAATGTTTAATGTATTTATAATTATTTGTTTTCGGGTTTTATGATCTTATTGACAACAGAATCAAGTCTAGTAGATGATTTTTGAATAAGTGAATCAAGTTTCATTACTTTTTGATGCTCTTTGTCAATAAGCGAATCGAGAGTTAATACTTTTTCGACCTCTTTGTTTAACAAAGAGTCTAAAGATTCAGTTTTTTTGATCAATGTTTCAAACTTCTCGTTAACTTTTTGGCTTACATCTCCGCAAGAGATGAATGTAACTGATAAAATTGCGACCAAGAGTATAATTTTCAAAACTTTTTCCATAATTGTTTTTTATTAAATTATTTTTCAAATATATAATATTCACTGTAATTTGTTGCGTTGAATTAATGAATTCGCTTCGTTTTCTTAGTTTGTAGGGTAAGGTTCAGAGTTTTATTCACCGTTCACCTACAATATAGTAACAAAGCACTGGCTAAATTTGTTTATTTGAGAATGAAATAAAAAAAAGCGTCCCCACCCACAGGGACGCAAAGGGTAACAAGCAAATATTTTGGGGTTTTTGAAATGTTGGGAATAGCAATGAACTTTAATATATATTCAGCTTTTGAGTGAAGTGCAAAGCGTGCCAAACATGCCAAACGCGCAAACCATGTAAAATGTTGCACAGGTTGCACGGATGGCTAGCTTCAAATATATCAGAATTGATCAGGAAAAGTCATTAGAACAATGAGGACCAATATATTGTTGTCTAAGGCTTTGAACCGGAAAAGGATGGTGAGGGTTGGGAAGTGTGGGGAGGGTATGGATTTGATAAACCGACTTAGAAATTGTCTAAAATTTATCTTTTGGCATTTATTTTATGAATTAAGCCTTCATACTTCGTTAAATTTGACGTCAATAGAGCTGCTAGTAATGTCAATTTTACCTTGTCTGAGAACTAATTTCTTCAATAAACTACTCAAAAATAAAATCCAGACAGTTTCAAAGTTATATTTGCAAACTCTAACTTCGAATTTTTACTTTGGTTTAAGTTAACTAATTATCATGTAATGCTTTAATTATGAAACACTTCATTACCTTAGTTTTTCTGTTGGCTTCATGCCTTGTTTTAAATGCGCAGGTAGTTTTGGATAAACATATTATATTTCTTACCGACAAAAATAATTCCCCCTACGTGTTGGAGCATCCGGAGGAATTTCTGTCTGAGCGTTCCATTTCCCGTCGTATCAGGTATAACATTCCATTTGATGAGAAAGATCTGCCTGTTACACCTTCATACGTCAGCCAGATTGCGGAAACGGGAGCAACTATTCTGTATCCATTAAAGTGGTTTAATGCAGTTGCTATTAACACCGGCGACACTGCTGTACTTGCTGCCATTTTAGCACTTCCCTTTGTTGACTCTGTAAATACGGCTGGCAAAGCTTATACAGATGTTGTAACAATCGTTTCAGGCATGAATAGTCTTCATGAAATAAGTGCAATACCACCCTATAATATCGGCCAGCCAGCAACTCCATTAGTCAATAAGTTCACAGGCAGTCTGAATTATGGAAATGCCTGGAACCAGGTTTCAATGATTGGTCTGGATCAGTTGCACGACCTAGGATATACTGGACAAGGCAAAATGATTGCCATTCTTGATGCCGGTTTTTGGGATGTGGACCAGGGAGCTGCATTTTCCTATTTGTGGCAAAATAATCTGATTGCCGGAACCCGCGATTTTGCGACAATTGGCGGTAATGTATTCCAAAATCACACCCATGGTGAGAGTGTTTTGTCAATAATGGGTGCAAATCTTCCGGGGCAGATCGTCGGAACAGCTCCTGATGCAGCTTATTGGCTCATTCGGACTGAAGATGCCTGGGAAGGTGAATATCTGCTGGAAGAGTATAACTGGGTTGCTGGTGCAGAGCTTGCCGATAGTGTCGGAGTGGATATTATCACTTCATCACTTTCATACACAACGTTCGACAATCCAGCCAATAACCATTCATATTCCGATCTTGATGGCAACACAACACCCATTGCCCAGGCAGGAGACTTCGCAGCAAGCAGAGGTATGCTTGTTGTAAATTGTGCTGGAAATGAAGGTGAAAACTCCTGGTTTCATATTTCAACACCCGCTGATGGAGACAGCATTTTGACCATCGGAGCGGTGAATGAAAGCGGAATATACCAGGAGTTCAGCGGTAAAGGGCCAACTGCTGATGGCCAGACAAAACCTGATGTCGTGGCTCAAGGATATAATACGGCCATCATATATGGCAATGGAGTGCTTACGGTGGGTACTGGAACATCATTTTCAACTCCTATTGTTGCAGGTGCACTAGCCTGTCTATGGCAAGCTGTTCCAGAAGTGTCTGCTGAGGACATACGCTCGGCATCGCGCAATAACGCTTCACAATCAAGTTCTCCCAATAATTCGTCGGGATGGGGAATCCCCAATATCATGGCAACACACAATGCACTGATTTTGCTTTCTGCGGGACACGAAATGGTAAAGGAATCACCTGCTTTCAGCCTTATTCCAAATCCATTCTCCAATGCCACTTTATTAAGGGCCAACACTTTAATTGAAGTGCCCATAAAAGTTGAAATATACTCATTGGATGGAATTAAGCTCCTTGAAAAAGAAATCAATCCCAGATTAGAGGATATAAATGTCTATTTAGCCGATTTTCATTATTTGCATACAGGGATTTACTTAGTAAAGATCATTTACAATGGTCGGTATGAAGTCTTAAAGGCGGTTAAGATTTGATCTAGCCAAGAAAAACTTTAGAAACAGAAAACAAACTAAGGATCACTGAATACATAGAAATTGTCTAAAATTTATCCTTTGGCATTTTTTTGTGAATTAAGCCCTCATACTTCGTTAAAATATCCGTCAATAACGCTGCTATTAACGTCAATTTTGCCTGGTCTGAAGACTTAATTCTTCAAAAAACTACTTAAAAATAAACTCCAGACAGTTTCTTCTATGTTGTAAGTCAAGCCTTTTTTTGTATTATT
>CAJBPB010000299.1 GCA_903957365.1 uncultured Bacteroidota bacterium | reverse complement strand
TCTGCATCCTTTCTCTGTCAAAATCGACCAGTTTTAAACGTACAATCTCCCCTAATCGTAAGCCTGCCGAGTAAGCAAGCATCAATATGCACTTGTGTTTGATATTCTCTACATGTTTAAATAAACTGATCACCTCCTGATCATTCAATACCGTTGGCAGGGCCCTTTCTTTTTTTGGACGGTCAATAAAGTAGAACTTTCTTTGTCCTCCCAACACTTTTTCGTAATAAAATTTGATGGCATTGATCACCTGGTTCTGATACGATGTCGATACCTTTCGTTCAATAACCAAATACCGTAAAAAACTGATTATCTGCGTTTCATCAATTTTATTGATGTCAAATTTATGGTAGTAGTTGATAAATTCCTCAAACGAACTTTTGTATATTTTAATGGTATTGTCACTATACCGTATTTCTTTCAGTTTCAATATCATTTCCTGCGGGCATTCGCGGTAGTTCGGTATATCAAAAGCAGTCATTCTTTTTATACCCGCGCTACCTGGCAGCTCTTCCTCATAACTAAAATTCAATCCTCTTTCGTGAGCAAGTAATTGAATTTCATTGACATACTTTTCCGAAAACGGAATAGTCCACCATTTGTTTTGCGCATCCCAGCTATGATATGGATACGATTTGATAAGCAGCCTCAATGCATTGTCAAATCCAAAAATCAGCTTTAACCGGCCTGTACGGGTTTTTATAATGATTAAACCCTTGTTACCAATGGTACGGGTTTCGGAGTTTACATTAATATCATAGCTTTCGTGGATCACCATCCCGTCAATCCTGTCGTTAAAATAATCCTTTATCAAATCTAAATTTCCCGGATAATTGGGTATCTCCCAGCAAAACATACGCCCGTCCCACCGGCTGTATTTTAAGGTATTGATGAATTTTATATCGGATTCATTTTTAGGTAGTTTCAATAGAATTTTACGACCAATTACCTCAATCGTAATGCTGTTTCTATTATTTTTTACCGCAGTCTCATTGGCTTTTACAGCAAAAACTGGTTCTGGTGGTATCGACTCCTCTTTTTTAAACAGTTCAGGCAATACAAGGTCAGGAAAATGAACCTTTAACTGATCAATACTCTTTTGGTTGCAGGGAATATGCCATGCCCTGTGTGTTTTGCTCCAGGCAGCACCTTCAATCTGCTTTATTTTATTCGAAATGTTACTGTCATAAGCAAAATCGAGCTTCACTCTCTGCTGGTCGTGGTGAATAATAATTTCGGTTTTAATCATGGTTTATGGTGGTTATTTCTGATATTGATTGGATAGATGCCATAAAAGTAAGATTTATTTGTTTAATGTCAATCTGCTACACGATCTGCATTACTTAACAACTATAGTATTTAAACTCACTCCACCTCGCAAAAGAATTACCTGTTGTGAAACTGAAAGTACGATTGCGGTGGGATTATAAACAGATGATTTAAGCAAAAACCTGATTGATATTTAACAACCGTTCAGGAATAATCTAAAATTTATCCTTTGGCAGGACTTGAATCTTCAAAAAACTATTCAATAAAAAACAGACTATTTCTTAGTTAATATACTAACAAAACACTGATTATCAAAAATATATTTAAAATGTAAACCTATTGTAAATAGCAAATTTAAAATGCCCAAATTTTAGCAATTGTTTTTACCCACTTTTTCGCAAAAGTAAGTACCCACTTTTTATTTTTTAAAAACATTTATGAACGTATTTGATTTCAACCTCAGTTGTTTTGTCTGGGAGCGTAGCGGACAGGCAAAACAACTGAGGTAAGTTATTCTTTTAGATGTTCCTGATTTTGATCAAAGATGGTCTTACGGTTCTCCATTCTGTAACTATTGCCCGAGAGCTTGATCACCTCACACCTATACAATATTCTGTCAAGCAAGGCTGTGGCGAGAACTTCATCATCAAGTGTCTCAGCCCATTGCTTTGGTGATTTGTTGGTTGTGATGACAATAGAGCATTGCTCGTGAAGATGGTTAATCAGATTAAAAAAGGCCACTGCTTCATGTTTTTTGATGGGCAAAAGCATGATGTCATCAATAGCTATCAGGTGTGCTTTTAACATCCGGTTGTAAGTACCCAGTGCTGAAGAGATCATTTCTTTCATTTTTAAGATGGTAATTATTTCTTCCATAGTCATGAAGTAAGCCCTGTAACCGTTCATGATGGCTTGATAAACTAATCCTGCCGCCATATAGGTTTTCCCTGTTCCTGAGGGACCCATAAGGATGACATTATAGTTTTGTTCCAACCATAATAATTCACGCAATTGCTTTAACTGGGGACGGGTCATCCCTGTTGAATAATTAAAATCATATTCATCAAGGTTGTGTATCGCTGGCAGGTGTGCCAGTTTAAGCCGACGGTCGTAATCGGTTTTCTGCCTCTGTAAAACTTCTTGTTGTAACAACTGGGCAACAAACTCAATGTAGCTGGGCTTGTCTATCTGCGCCTGGTGGATGATGCCTTCGGCATTGTTGCGCAATTGGGTCAGGCGCAGCTTATCGGCATGTTGTTTGATCTTTTGTATCCTTTCCATGTTTAAAATATTTTTCCGTAAGTATTTATATCACTTGTTTTTACCTCCATGTTTAGGCTTGCACCCACCGGTTGTTCAATAGCTGAAATAGCTATAGTTTTTAATGAGCTTTGCTTTTGTTTTCTTTGATAAAAGCCATTGGCTGCTTCAGATAATCTATAACCATTGTAAAGCTTGTTCTCTAAACAAAAGTCCAGGCTTTGGCCTATTGATTCCTGATCAATGCCTGATAATCCTTTAATTATTGCTCTTAGGTTATCATTAAAATATCTGGTTTTATCCTGCTTGAGTTTTTCCAGATAAAGTTGAGAAGCAGGATGTTTGGGTAACAATGATATTACTACTTCCAGCAGTACGTGATTACTTTTGGTTTTGTCACGAACATGATCAGTGTTGCGTACGAGCTCTCCTTTACCATGACATAAATCATGAATGGCCAGTAAGGTCTTGTTCGTTTGATAAATGCGTACAGTACCCTGTTTCTCTTCTAATAATACCGTGGTTTTTCGTCCTGTATAGGTGCCCATTGGGAGGGTATAAAAGTTACTCTTGTAATTTACCGTGTTGTCTTTGCGTACATTATAGATTGTGTGCTGGGATTGTGCTGTTGTCACTTTTGTCCTGTAAGGCAGTAAATACTGTTTCTCTGTCCCCCATTCCAGCGTTGGTATCAACTGTGTGGCACTATGTCTCTTCCCATTGCCTGTGCGCTCAAGCCAGGATAGCACGGAGATGTTTAAGGATTCAATATTAATAAAGCTACGACCTCGAAGAAAGTTCTTCTTAACATAGCCTACTACATTTTCAACTTTGCCTTTGCTCTCTGGATCCGCCTTGCGGCAAAACACCACCTTGAAAGGTTGTTGCCTGCTGAAGGCCTGAAAATTATGTGTCAATACATAATCCCCTAGGTTTTCTTCTCGTAAAAAAACACTGTCCTGATCATACAAGATCTCTTTGGGAATACCCTCAAAATATTCAAATGCCAGACCATGTGCATAAACCGCTGTCTCGCTCGTAAATGGAGTTTGCTGAAAGCATACAAACTTATAGCGTGAACGAGAGAGCACCATTACGAAAAAGTAGATCTTAACACGATGTCCCTCTTTTGTTTGTAAATAGCTCTCTCCAAAATCAACCTGCGACTGCAAACCATAGGGCAAGGGTGGCAGTTGTTCATATTGACGAGAGCTTTCGCCTTTTGGTTTTTTGATATCATACCGATGCCTTATCATTTGAACAAAATTATAAACCGTCTTGCTGTGTACTTCAGGCAAATCCAGATAATGTTCTTTTAACCTGTCTTCTACTTGTGCGGCAGATAAATAGGGATGCGCCTGGAGTTCTTTTCTGACATAACTTAAATAGTATCCCAGTTTAATTGGCAGATTACGGCCTTGTTCGATTTGCTTATGAAAAGCATCTTCATTAATTATCAGATACTTGCGTACTGTTTTTCGGCTTAATCCAAGTTCCCTTGATATCTGACTCTTATTTAAACCATTCTGCTTTAATTCTTTGACTTTGTACCACATATAAATTTTCTTTTTTGGTGTGTCCATTGCCTTAAGATTTGAATTTCTGTTTGCCAAATCTCTTAGCTTTTTCTTAAAAGTGGGTATTTACTTTTGCGAAAATCTGGTACTTTACTTTTGCGAAAATTTGAGGAAACAAAGTTGCTAATTACAATACTTCATTTTGAATGCCTTACATGTGTTGTCAATCTCTATGACAACATAAAAAGGTAATGTAAAAATACAGTTTTTCATTTTAACCATTAACTATTCGGAGAACAAAGAAAAGTTATTTAATTTGTCTTGCCCCCCGACCCCCGAATCGGGGGAGAACAAAAAAAATACGTTTTTTACTGTAAACTAAGATCAGGATTTAGTAATCTGTAAAACCAACTTTTTTTAAAAAGCCCCCATTTTTGGGGGTTTGGGGGCAAAAGAAATCAATCTATTGTAAACTAATAACAGGAATTAGCAACTACACTGTAAACTTTTTTAGGATGAGTCAGTGTAAAATCAGCATTTTTTAAAAAGCACCCATTTTTTGGGGGTTGGGGGCAAAAATTTTTGTATTATTGAATATTAATCCAATGTGTACATGAAGTGGCTTTTCTCCTCTTTTCTATCCATGCTGTTATGTTCAGTTCTGGCTCAGAAAATAATACCGCCCGATCCGGTTTTACCTTTGCCAAGCCAACGTCAGCTTGACTGGATGTCGATGGAGATGAACGCTTTTATTCATTTTACCACCAATACATTTACCGATCTGGAATGGGGCAGGGGTGATGAGAATGAATCGGTGTTTAACCCCACCGCGGCAAATCCGGAACAATGGGTCGAAGTTTTGAAAAACACAGGTTTTAAGGGAATAATTCTTACCTGCAAGCATCACGATGGATTCTGTCTATGGTCTTCAGCATATACAAATCATTCCATAAAAAACAGTCCTTACAAAAACGGGAAGGGTTATCTTGTGAGGGAAGTTTCGGATGCCTGCAAAAATGCGGGTATTGGCTTTGGAATATACCTTTCTCCATGGGATCGCAACAGCGCGGTGTATGCAAAACCGGAATATATCAACTATTACAGGAACCAGTTAACTGAACTTATTGCAGGCTATGGACCTGTTTTTGAGTTGTGGTTTGATGGTGCCAATGGTGGAACCGGTTATTATGGTGGAGCCAATGAAAAGCGGCAGATATCGCAGGATTATTATGATTGGGGAAACACCATAAAACTTGCCCGGTCACTGCAAAAGGAAGAAATGGTTATCTTCAGTGATGACGGACCAGATATCCGTTGGGTTGGAAACGAACAAGGTTATGTTTGTGAAACGAACTGGTATTCAATTGATCCCGATTCTTGCCATATCCGGCGGCCGGGTTTTGAAAAGATAATCGGTACAGGAATGGAAAATGGTTCAGCCTGGATTCCTTCAGAAGTAGATGTTTCAATCAGGCCAGGCTGGTTTTATCATGCCAGCGAAGATTCATTGGTGAAATCACCGGAAAAGTTGTTTGAGATTTACCTTCAATCGGTCGGACGAGGCGCTGTGCTGTTGCTAAATGTTCCGCCTGACCGTCGGGGACTGATCCATGAAAATGATGTAAAAGCATTGCAGGGTTTCAGAAAAATTCTTGATAACGCATTTAAAACCAATCTTATTGAAGGAGCAAAAGTTTCGGTTAGCTCCACGCGTGGTAAGGCAAATGAATTTGGTTGCAGCCAGTTAACTGATGAAAATCCTGACACCTACTGGGCTACCGATGACGAGACAACTCAAGGGACCATTGAAATTGAATTACGAAAAGAACAAGTCATCAATTATATTGTGTTGCACGAATACCTTAAACTAGGGCAGCGGATCAGGGCATTTTCGGTTGAAGTAAAAATAGGTGACAAATGGATCTTGGTAGCATCAGGAACTACTGTGGGTTATAAAAGAATTCTCAAAATTGATCCTGTGATAACAGATAAAATCCGGGTGAATATTTCCGATGCGAAGGCTTGTCTGACAGTTTCCGGAGTAGAGGTTTTTTGAAGAACAAGAAAAGAAACATAAAATATCTATTTGATTTAAATAAGAATTAAAATGCGGATAATTAAAAAAATAAGTATTGGCTCCCTGATGTTTTTGTTGTTGAATTTTGGACTTACTGCGCAGCAACATAGTTTTCAGATCAGTGATTCCCAGTTTTTATACGATAGGAAACCAATCCAAATCCATTCAGGGGAGATGCATTATCCGCGCATTCCCGAGGCCTATTGGCGTCATCGGGTGCAAATGGCAAAGGCAATGGGTTTGAATACCATTGCTGTATATTGCTTTTGGAATTTTCATAATACCTCACCCGGTGTTTGGGATTTTGGTTCTGAAAGGCATGATGTATTCAAATTCATCAAAATCTGTCAGGAAGAGAAAATGATGGTGATACTTCGTCCAGGCCCTTATGTATGTGCCGAATGGGAATTTGGGGGCTACCCGTGGTGGATTCAAAACAATAAAGACCTGGTCATCCGCACCAATCAGCCATTTCTCGATTCATGTAATGTCTATATTAAGCAACTGGCCGGACAGCTAAAAGAACTTCAGATCACGCATGGCGGACCAATCATCATGGTTCAGGTTGAAAATGAATTCGGTTCCTATATGGCGCAACGGACTGACATTCCAAAAGAAAAGCATCGTCAGTATTATTTATCGATTCAAAAAATGCTGCAGGATGCTGGTTTTGATGTGCCAATGTTCACCTCAGATGGAGACTGGTTGTTTGACAACGGCGCTATTCCCGGCGTATTACCAACAGCCAATGGTGAAGATAATATTGAAAATCTTAAAATGTCAGTAGATGCATATTATCCCGGCGGTCCTTATATGGTAGCTGAATACTATCCCGGCTGGCTTGATCACTGGGCCGAACCTTTTAATCGGGTTAAGACCGGACAGACAGTGGAACAAATCGGAAAATATCTTCAGAACAACATCAGTTTTAATATTTATATGGTTCATGGAGGCACAAATTTCGCCTTTACCTCAGGGGCTAACTACAATGAAACATTTGGTATTCAGCCTGATATTACAAGCTATGATTATGATGCGCCCATCAGCGAATCAGGATTGGCCACGCCAAAGTATATGGCATTGCGTGAATTGATGATGAAAAATGTGACCTATCCTGTACCTGATATCCCGGTTCCCATTGCTGTGATCACGCTTCCCGAAATCAAACTCAACAAAAAGACGGATTTCTTTACATGGAAGAACACCATCAAACCAATTGTAAATGCCAACCCCCTTTCCTTTGAACAACTCAGTCAGGGAAATGGGTATGTGCTGTATAGCAAACGGTTTGCTGAGGCGGTGAAAGGGAAAATGGAAGTAACAGGATTGCGTGATTACGCGCTGATTTATGTAAACGGCAGTAAAATTGGAGAACTGAATCGCATTTATAAAACATTCGAAATAGAAGTGGATATTCCGGCAGATGGCCTATTGGAAATATTCGTCGAAAATATGGGGCGCATTAATTATGGTGCTCAGATTACAAACAATTTCAAAGGCATTATTTCGCCTGTAACAATAGATGGCGCTGCAATAACTGGTGATTGGAAAATGTATTGCATTCCGATGGATAATGTACCGGAGACAGCAAATGCTGAAAGTGAAGCAAAAGCCGGACTACCGGCGATATATTCAGGAACATTTAAGAGTGAAACTCCCGGCGATGTCTTTCTGGATATGCGTGGCTGGGGAAAAGGTATTGTTTTTGTAAACGGTCAAAATCTTGGACGGTACTGGAAAGTTGGACCGCAGCAAACACTCTATCTGCCTGGTTGCTGGCTGAGGCAGGGCAACAATGAAGTGGTGATTTTCGAGCAGCAGAATGACAATCCTCAATCAGTTTTAAAAACCATTGATCAGGCTGTTCTTGAAGAGCTCAATATAGAAAAGGAGTGAAAATTCAGGATGTTTTTTACTTTTTTCCGGGTAATGCAGCAGTATAAAAACAGAATTTACCCAACTATTAATTTTCTGTTATTCTTCAACTTTCAATATATCTCTTAACCTGATATCGTTAGACGAAGCACCAATCATGATTCTGAATTCGCCTGGTTCAACAATAGAATTCATATTCTCATCAAGCATACTTAATAATTCAGGTGTAATTTCAAACACAATTACTTTCGATTCTCCTTTTTTCAGATGAATACGCTGAAAACCTTTTAATTCCATCACAGGCCGGGCAACAGAAGCAAACAGGTCTTTGATGTATAATTGAACCACCTCGTCACCATCAAATTCACCCGTATTCGTAAGGCTGAACCTGACCGTTGTGCTTTCATTGGATTTGATTATTGGCCTGTCGATTTTCAGATTACTGTAGGCAAACTGAGTGTAGCTTAAACCATAACCGAATGGAAACATGGGTTTTCCGGTAAGGTTAACATAATCATCACCACGTCCGGTTGGTTTGTGGTTATATACAAATGGTAATTGTGATTCGTGCATAGGAAATGTGATCGGTAAACGCCCTGCAGGATTGTAATCACCAAACAGAATATCTGCTACAGCATTACCGCCTTCATCACCCGAATACCAGACATCAATGATTGATGACACTTGATTTATCCAGTTACTCATGGTTATAGCGCTTCCTCCGACCAAGACAAGTACAACTGGTTTTCCGGTGGCTGCAACTCTCAAAATCAGTTCTTCCTGATGACCGGGTAGCGAAAGAAATGCCCTGTCGCGAAACTCTCCTTCCTCGATGCCTGCAACAACGACAGTAACATCACTTTTTCGGGCCAGGTCCACCGCCTGATTGATTTCATTTTCCCATTTATTTTCCACGTCCTGGTTCCAGACTAATTTAAGCCTCACGTTTCCAACTGTTTCATAAAATTCAACTTTGATATCGTAAGCTTTTCCTTTTTCGAAATGGTAATTTTTGGTAAGTAACTGAAAAGTTTGTTTCCTCCAGTTATCAATAATCAGCAAATTGTCGATATACAAGCGATATCCATCATCACCACGGATTCCGATGTTAAAATTTCCTGTGGCAGAAGGAATAATTTTACCAGTCCACCTTACGGAGAAACAGTCGTAATTGATCTTTTTCTGTTCAGGGGAAAACAATGTCCAGCCAAAATCAAGTGAGGGATCTATACGTGTAAGTGCAGGTTCACCGTCAAGTGAGGAATTGTTGAAATATTCCCCTTTTAGTCCTGGTTCCAGTTTTCCATCCTGAAGGTAAAAAAGGTTTTCTATCGGAATCGTCACAAAATCAATCGATTCCCTGCCACAACCCGGACTGTAATTTATTTTACATGATGCACCGACTTTGTTTTCAATGCCTTGTAATATACTAACAGGATTGTTTCCCGGACCAGAATATCCGCCTAGCCGGGCTTCTTGTGCATCGATCCCTATCAAGGCAACTGACTTCAGGTTTTTATTCAACGGAAGCTGGTTTTTCTCATTTTTAAGGAGAACGATCGATTCAAGAGCGGCTTTTTTTGCCAGCTTCCGATGCAATTCATTCCCATTCCAATTTTCTGCTTCTGTTGGATCTACATAAGGATTTTCGAACAAACCCAGTTTAAATTTTGCCCGAAGCACCCTGCGAACCGCTTCATCAATGGCCTTTTGATCAATCATTCCTTTTTCGAAAGCCTCATAAAAAAGCGGATAGTGATCATAGGAAGTTTGAAATATGACATCCAATCCGTTCTCAATGGCTTGTTTTGTCGATTCAGCATAATCTTTGGCCGTGAAATGCAACACGTTGGAACCGCCTGTTGCGCCTGCATCTGAAACTACGAAACCTTCAAAACCCCATTCCTTTTTCAGTTTCTGGTTCAATAACCAGTCATTTGCCGAGCATTGTCTGCCGTTCAACGAATTGTAGGCCGTCATCACCGATCCGGCATTGGCTTTTTGAATACACGCTTTGAAGGGTGGTAAATATATTTCTTCAAGGATTCTGTCATTGAAATGGATTGGGTAACTGTCTCTTCCACCATCGCCGACATTGGCAATAAAATGTTTCGGGGTGGTAATAACACCTGATTGCTCAAACTGCGTAATAAAGGACAACGCCATCTGGGTTGTGAGAAATGGATCTTCACCATACGTTTCTTCGGTTCTTCCCCATCTCACGTCGCTTGCGATATTTAGTACAGGCGACAGAATCTGCCTGATTCCCCTTGTCTTCGTTTCCATGGTGATGGCATGGGCAACATCGCCCATTAAAGCGGTATCCCAGCTTGCTGCCAACGCAATGGCTTGCGGGAAAACGGTAGCACCTTCACGCACCAATCCATGCAGTGCTTCATCAAAAGGAATAATGGGTATTCCCAACCGGGTTTCCTCAACGAAGTATTTCTGTATTTCGTTGATTAATACAGCCGTTTCTTTGGCAGCGCTCCCACCCGAATAATCGAGCAGTTGTTCTGCTTCATTTCCTGATTTCCCTTTTGCCGAAACCTGAAACCCAAAAATCCCATGTTTATATTTTTCTTTTCCATCAGACAAATCACCTGGAATCATGAATAATTGCCAGAATTTTTCTTCCAATGTCATTCTTGCTAACAGATCGTCAACCCTTTCCTCAACAGGGACTGCCGGATTTTTATAATTCAACTTATCTGTCCTTTTACAGAAAATAAATGTTGATGCTAAGGTGATAACAATCAGAGAAAATTTAATGATTCTGATGATGTTGGCCTGTATCATGTCTTAGGTTTGGTTATGGGAAAGTCAGTGCAAACTGCTGTTTTACTGTTTCATTAATTGAGAAACTTTAATCGTCCAAACATGATCACAAGGAGGGTTATTCCGGATATTTTCCGGAATTGTAATTTTGAATCCGTTTTTATGCAATTCCCATTTCAACACTTTTTCGAAGCCAAGTAGTGTGACAACAGCGTTATTGGCAGGCTGGTGCGATTCAATTAAAATCTCAGACGGCATAATCGTTTCATTTTCTCCAACCAGATAGAAAAAATACGTATTTCCATCCGATTGTTGTGTCATACAAATATTAGCCTCTTTGTAAGGTTCAAGTACCCTGCTGTTATAAATCCCTTCGCTGTTAATTTTCATCCAGTTGCCGTACTCCTCAAGCAGGGCATAGGCTTGTCCGGGCCATTCACCTTCAGGGCTTGGTGCAATATTTAACAATAGATTTCCGCCTTTTGCGACAATATCAACCAACAATTGAATGCCTTCACGTCCGCTGATATGCGTAAGATCTTTGTAATATGACCAGCTTTTTCCTGCAATGATGCACGATTCCCAGGGATATGGCAATGGTTTCTCCGGAACACGGTTTTCTGGAGTAAGGTAATTTTGATTTTTGCCATGTACTGCGCGGTCAACCACAATCAGATCAGGTTGTTTTTCTCTTGCTTTCAATACAAGTTCGTCCATTCTGATATCCTGGTTGATGATCCTGTGTGGTAAATAACCATTTTCTTTAGTTTCTAATTCCTTATCATACCATGAAAGGATTTCGCTTTTCGGGGTTTTTCTCACCCAGCCGCCATCCAGCCACAAAATGTCAACTTTACCATAATCAGTAAGCAATTCCAATATCTGATTATGTGTAAAATCGATGTATTTATTCCATGTTTCGGCATTCGACTCAGGTTCATAATTAACATTCCGGTCACGCGGTGGATATTTTGGATCCCAGTAATAAGGTGAATGCCAGTCTGGTTTTGAGAAATATGCTCCGGTCCATAAACCTTGCTTTCTGAATGCTTCAAAAATCTCTTTTGTGATATTTTTTCTGGAATTCTGTGAGAAAGGACAAGCAGGATCGGTTATCTTGTAATCTGTAAATTTAGAATCAAACATGCAAAAGCCATCGTGGTGTTTGGTTGTAAAAACAACATATTTCATTCCGGCATTTTTAGCAGCAGCAGCCCATTTTTCAGGATCGAATTTAATGGGGTTGAATGTATTTTTTAAGCCTTCATACTCTTTTTTGTAAGCAAAATAATCGGTCGGATTTGAACCGGCCTCCCGCTTACACCAGTCATATTCCTCCGGACAGATTGACCATGATTCCACAATACCCCATTGACTGTATGTGCCCCAATGCATGAGCAGTCCAAATTTTATATCCTGCCACTGACTTAGTTTCTGCAATACCAGTGGATTAGTTTCGGGTACATATTTTTCTTCTTCGTACACCGCCTGTGCGAAAGTGATGTTTTGAAATGCAAGTAAAGTCAGGAAAATTGCGATTTTTTTCATATCGGGTTTTTTAAGCGGTAATACAGGAATGCCATAGGTTATAACGGAATCAATTACAATGTATTCAGAGCAGCAATAAAATTATGAATAATATCCTTAGAAAGTTTTTTAAGGTATTTCGAAATTGTAAATAGTTTGGAATGTCGGTTGAAATCAATAAAAAAGCCTGTTTTGCCAAAACTAACCTGACGAAGTAATTGGCTGTTAAAAACCAGGGTTGAAAAAAAGCAATGATGAATTACAAGTGATGTCAATCTAGTTTTTAACACATCTTACCGAGAATCCGAAATTCTTAGGAAAACCATATAAATGGTTTGCCGAAAACCAACCGACCTGCGAATATTTGTAACTCAGACTACGGTTAAATGCCAGGTGAGTAAGGTTGATATATTCTGTAGTACTCCAAAAACGAGTAATTTCAGTTATACCGGTGAATGGTCCAGCCAAACGTTCGCCTCCCGGGAGGGCTGAAAAACCACTTGTATTGGTCCCGTTTCCACCATTAAACCAGCCACTTGTTGTTTTCATCTGATCGCCTTCATCCGTTCCACGCCATCCAAAAGCATCTGCTTCAAGGAAACTCATGCCCAGAAACATTTCAAGTTCGATCCATTCAGCATCGCTTGGAAGATGCCAGCCGCAAGGGCAAATTCCTTGTACATTACTTGGATTTAATTCGCTGGTTGCTGCTCCATTCATAGCTGCAGCCCAGGTATAAAGCTTGCCAAACCTTTCCGCATTTATCAACGAATTATCATAATAACAGTATGCCTTATCAGTATAACTTAGATTTTTCCAGTCTGGATTGCTTTCAACCATCCTGATTTCTATCCCATCTGCAAAGTGTTTGGTTTTCAAATTCTCAGCCATCCACCACTGGTTTCCAATTTTGACAGTGCGATAGGTGTTACCATCAAAATCCTTCACTGAATCAGTAATCAATACAACATTTCCTTGTTTGGCAACATAAATAAATATTTTATCTGAGGTGGTGCTTCCACCCTCATCTGTCACAATTGTTTTGATTGTATGCCTGCCTGTTTCTACTCCTGTTGTATTCCATAAAAAACGGAAAGGAGAACTACTGGTTCTAATAAATAATTCATCAGCATACAGGCGCATTTCTGTGATTGTACCATCCTTATCTTCAGCACTTGCAGTAATATTTATGGTTGAACCTTGGTCAACTGTACAATTATTTTCCGGACTCGTAATCTGACAAGTTGGAGCTTCATTCGCGACTTTTTCCATTTTGTCACAGCCAGATACCAATAACAAAATAAAACAGGATAAGGTAAATATTACAAACCTGAAATATTTGTAATGACAATGGTCCTGAAGAATGAAGCTGAATTTTTTATTCATTTTAATTGAATTGTACCAATATATTGGTTCACAATGTTATAGATCTGTTTATATTCAATTTACTCAGCAAAGATTTCGTTTAAAATTGATTAAACATCATAAAATTACGGTATTTATTACATTTGATCAATAGTATTTTTAAGTTGAGTGAGTATCGTTTTTATTTGTTTTTAAACCAATAACAGGGATGTCGGCTGAAGTCTGTTTGTAAGTGAAGATAAACCCGTATTTTTGCAACTTATCCAAAGACATTGAATAATTACATTTTATATAGAATAGCATGATAGAAGAATTGCCTCAACGAACCGAACTGTCCACACTGGGCGAATTTGGATTGATTGATCACCTTACAAAAGACATCCAATTGGTCAATCCATCCAGTGTGACAGGAGTAGGCGATGACGCTGCTGTGATTGATAATACAGATTATCAAACCCTTGTTTCTGTTGATTTATTGGTCGAGGGCGTGCATTTCGATCTTACCTATATGCCATTCAGGCATCTGGGCTATAAGGCTGCCGTGGTTAATTTTTCAGATATTGCCGCGATGAATGGAATACCAAAGCAAATTGTAGTCGGATTGGCCATTTCAAACCGCTTTCCGGTTGAAGCGATCGAAGAGATTTATGAAGGACTTCAGACAGCATGTAAAAAATACAAAGTTGATCTTGTAGGAGGTGATACAACTTCCAGCACTTCCGGATTATTCCTTTCTATCACTGTGATAGGACAGGCAAAAAAAGAAGCGATTTGTTACCGGAAGGGAGCTTCTGCCAATGATTTGCTGTGTGTAAGCGGCGATCTGGGCGGTGCCTATATGGGATTGTTGTTGCTTGAACGTGAGAAAGCAGTTTACAAAGCAAATCCAGCCATGCAACCAGATCTG
Source organism: uncultured Bacteroidota bacterium (assembly GCA_903957365.1). Taxonomy (GTDB): domain Bacteria; phylum Bacteroidota; class Bacteroidia; order Bacteroidales; family F082; genus CAJBPB01. Next base: position 39,068 of record CAJBPB010000299.1, on the reverse strand, counting down.
GATGGCTACGATTATGTGCTTGAACGACAGTTGAAACCTGAAGCACGAATGGATATCATCGAACGGTTACAGGCTGCAGATATCAAACCAACATCAATGATTGATATTTCAGACGGTCTGGCTTCTGAAATTATGCATCTGTGTAAGGCTTCAGAGCTAGGATGTCAGATTTATGAAGACAAAATACCGGTTGATCCTACTACTATTTCTGTTGCCGAAGAGTTTAATATTGTGCCTACAATAGCCGCACTGAATGGGGGAGAAGACTATGAATTGTTGTTCACTATCAGTCAGCAGGATTATGAAAAAATCAGGAAAATACCCGGCATTTCTGTCATCGGCCATTTCACTGAAGACAAAAGTAGTTTGCTCATTACAAATGATGGACAGGCTATTCCTTTACTGGCACAGGGTTGGGACGGATTAAAGTAACAAGAGTAGGTTCTGGTTATTAGTTACTAGTTACTGGTGATTTGTTATTGGTGACACATAAATAAAATGAGTTATAAATATCCTGGAATTTGAGTGAGGTTAAGAGAGGTAAGTATTATCATTCAGACTTTTAAACGAAATATTCTATTCAGTAACAGTAAACCAGAAACCAGCAATAAGCAAGCAACCCAATGGAATCAACTTCGAATCTGCAGCATCTGATCGCTTCTATTCCTGACAATCCGGGTGTTTATCAATACTTTGACGAAACTGGCAAGATCATTTATGTGGGGAAAGCAAAAAATCTTCACAAAAGGGTTTCGAGTTATTTCAATAAAATCCAGACCGGAAAATTGCGGGTACTCGTAAAAAAAATAGCTGATATTCAGGTTATTGTTGTCAATAGTGAGTCAGATGCATTGTTGTTGGAAAACAATCTGATCAAAAAATTTCAACCACGTTACAATGTTCTTCTCAAAGACGACAAGACCTTTCCATGGATATGTATAAAAAATGAACCTTTTCCACGGATTTTCTCAACCCGGAATATGATTGATGATGGTTCTGAATATTTCGGGCCCTATGCCAATGTGCGTATAATGAGCACCTTACTTGCTTTAATACGGCAATTGTTTCCTATCCGGAATTGTTCGTTGCGGTTGAGTGATGCCAATATCAGCCGGAAGCAATTTAAAATCTGTCTTGAATACCATATTGGAAACTGTAAAGGACCTTGCGAAGGACTTCAAACTGCTTCTGAATACGACCATATTATCAAACAGGTTCGAGAGATCATCAAAGGTAATCTGCAAATGGTACAAAAACAGTTGAACACCAGCATGATGGACTATGCAGCCACTTTCGAGTTTGAGAAAGCAAATCTGATAAAAGAGAGAATAATACTCCTCGAAAAATACCGTAGTAAATCAGTGGTTGTGAGTGCCGACATCAGTAATGTTGATGTGGTATCCATTCATGATGAACCGGCAGCCGCATATATTAATTATCTGAAAGTTTCTGAAGGTGCTATTGTGCAATCACATTCGATTGAAGTGAAAAAGAAACTTGATGAGACACTGGAAGAATTATTGATTTTGGCCATTACGGATTTTCGTCTGCGTTTTCTAAGCGATGCAAATGAGATTATTGTGCCTTTCGAGCCTGATTTCAACATCGACAAAGTAAAATATGTTGTTCCTCAGCGGGGTGACAAAAGACATCTGCTTGATCTTTCGGAAAAGAATGCCCGTCATTTTAAAATGGAATTGGAAAAGCAACGCAATCTGGTTGATCCTGAACGCCATCAGAAAAGAATTCTCAATCAGTTAAAAGAAGATTTGCGTATGCCGGTTTTACCGGAAGTGATTGAGTGTTTTGATAATTCTAATTTTCAGGGCGATTATGCTGTTGCCGCGATGGTACAGTTTAAAAATGCCAAACCAAACAAAAGCGAATACAGGCACTTCAACATCAAAACAGTGGAAGGACCTGATGATTTCGCCTCAATGGAAGAAATAATCACACGACGATATCAGCGATTGATCACTGAGCAAAAACCACTCCCGCAACTTATTGTGATCGATGGTGGAAAAGGTCAGTTGAGTGCGGCAGTCTCTTCACTCGAAAAACTCGGTCTGCGTGGAAAAATCACTATTATAGGTATTGCCAAACGACTTGAAGAAATATATTTTCCTGGCGATACGCTTCCGCTTTATATTGATAAACGCTCCGAGTCGTTGAAGATTATTCAGTTTTTGCGTGATGAAGCACATCGTTTTGGAATTACCCATCACCGGAAAAAATTCGAAAAAGGCCTTATTAAATCTGAGTTAACCGAAATACAAGGAGTTGGTAAAGATACGGCTCAAAAACTTCTTTGGAAATTCAAATCAGTGATTAAAATACGTGAAGCCACTCAGGAAGAGATTGCTGAGGTTATTGGTAAAGCAAGAGCAAAAATTGTCCTTGATTATTTCACGACCGGAACGAATAGTCTTTCAGAATAGAAACCAATACCACAATCCAGAAGCCCGGAAAAAGTATTTTTCTACCCCATGATTCTTATTGAAGCGTGAAACGGACTGGTAAATTGAACGAAACACGTACAGCTTTTCCCCTTTGTTTTCCCGGAGTCCATTTTGGCATTGACTGTACCACACGAATGGCTTCTTCATCACATCCGCCACCAATACCACGAAGAATCTTTACATTCGAAACCAAACCACTGGGCTCCACAACGAAGTTTACGAATACCCGGCCCTGAATTCCGCTTTCACGGGCAAAACCAGGATATTTGATGTTTTTGGCAATGAATGACATCATTGCTGCTTCACCTCCGGGGAATTCAGGCATCGATTCGACCACAGTGAAAATCTCAGTCTCAACAACTTCTTCTTCCTGTTCCCTTTGAACAGGCGGTGCAATATACACTTCAATTTCAGTGTTTTGTTTTACATCAGCATCAATTTCAAGTTCATCCTCAACAATTTCATCGTTTTCAACAATCATCAGAACAGTTGTTTGCTTTGGAGCTTCAGGGGGTTCAATAGGTTTTACTTTTTGTTCTGTAATCGGAATGATTTCTTCCTGCACAACTTCTTCAATGCGTTGATCAATATTAATGATACGCCGGTCATAGCTTTTGTATTCAAAAGCCGCTAATGTTACCAACAATGCGAAAACGATTCCAAACTGCGTGAAAACCATTTTCTTTTTTTCCAGATCTGCTGTGATTGATTTTTTCGTTTCCATGGCTTATAAATTTTAAATTTATAATAGGATATTTCGAACCACTAATTTAGTCAATTTCAGGCAATTTGTCAATTTTATTTTGAGTACAATGATGGTTTATGGCCTATGAAACAGTACTTTATATATTTTCATATCAAGGAGGGTTCCCAAATACTCCAAAGTTGAAGCCAGTAGGTTATAGCATATTAATTGGAACCCAATAAAGGTTGTAATAATGAAGAGAGAAAAGGTAGTTAATATTGGAAATAAAAAAAGCATCCCCGGATTCCGGAGATGCTTTGTATTTTAAGTGCAAGAATTTTATTGCAATGTAAAGCGCACTGGTAAGTTAAACGATACGCGGACTGCTTTACCGCGTTGTTTTCCAGGTGTCCATTTTGGCATTGACTGTACAACACGGATGGCTTCTTCGTCACATCCGCCACCAATACCACGAAGTACTTTAACATTGGATACCAAACCATTTGGTTCAACAACAAAGTTCACGAATACTCTCCCCTGAATACCGCTTTCGCGTGCCATTGGAGGGTATTTCACATTTTTCGCGATGAATGTCATCATGGCAGCTGCTCCACCAGGAAACTCAGGCATGGATTCAACCACGGTGAAAATCTCTGTTTCAACAACTTCTTCTTCTTCCTGACGTGGAGCTACATAGGCTTCAATTTCAGTATTTTCTTTGACATCAACATCCAGAACTAATTCATCCTCAACAATTACGTCGTCCTTAACAACTTCTAAAACAGTTGTTTGCTTTGGAGCTTCCGGAGGTGTAATGGGTTTTTGTTTTTGCTCAGTAATAGGAATAATTTCTTCCTGCAAAACTTCTTCTTTACGCTGGTTCAGATCGATCGTCCTTTTATCATAACTTTTGTATTCAAAGGCTACCAAAGTAAGCAATAAGGCAAATATGATTCCGAACTGATTGAAAAGCACTTTCTTTTTTTCAAGATCCGCTTTTTCCGATTTTTTAATTTCCATGTCTAGTAAAATTAAGTATATGTTGATGGACTAACATTAAGGCTGCTAAATTAATAATTATTTTAGCGAATTTTTAAATTGTGACGTTTTTTTTCTGTATTGCATGTGAAATAAAAGAATTCCGATAATACCTCCCAATGTATTGGCTAAAAAATCAAAAATATTTCCATCCCGGCCAACAAAAAGTTCACGCTGTAAAATTTCTGTAACTCCTCCATAAACTGTGCCTAAAACGATCGTAAATAAAATTAATCGCTTTCGTTTTGTTGTGTCTTTATAAGTAGACCGTAATCCCCATAATATCAGATAAGTAAATGATCCGAACATAAACAGATGAATCATTTTATCAGGAGCTATCCAATCCCAGAAACTACTTATCTGAGGGAAATAATTTCCCGGTAAACCTGTCAGTACAAGAATTATCATTGCCCAGAGTAATCCGGGCAAAAGATTTAATGCGGTTTTATTAAGCAACTTTTCGCTTTTTATGCTTCAATAAGGCCTTTATATGCCTCAGCTGAAAGTAAATGTGATAATTCTGAAGCGTCAGTCATTGTAATCCTGATAATCCAACCATCACCGTATGGGTCTTTGTTTACAGTCTCAGGGGCATCCGCCAGCACTGCATTAACCTCCTCAACTGTTCCGCTGACTGGCATAAACATTTCAGATACTGTTTTAACGGCTTCGATGGTTCCGAAAGTATCTTCTGCTGCAAGTGTTTCACCTTCAGTATCAACATCAACGAAAACGATGTCGCCAAGCTCTTTTTGGGCGAATTCAGTGATACCAATAATTGCAGACTGACCATCTACGCGAATCCATTCGTGGTCTTTTGTGTACTTTAAATCTCCGGGAATATTCATAATAGATTTTTGTTTTGTGGCATCAAATTTAATACTATTTGTTTTATAGAATCTTTTAGAATGGTTCTATATTGGAAAATAATCTCAGCTTTTATTGCGCCAGATTGAAACGCATGGTTACACCGGCAAATGTATTTGAGTTTTTATATTGATTCGACATATAAGGATCTGACATATCTCTTTTGAAAAAAGCCTGCAGATTGAACTTACTGCTTAACATATAATCCGCTGTGACGTAGATATTTATTTTATTCTGACCGGATGATATCTGACTATTCTGTTCAACGATGCGCCGAAGTGTGGTTTTGTCATTTCTGAAACCAATATCTACTTTCAATACAAGGTCATTGGTCGTTTTTGAACTCGTTCCACCCGTAACTGATGAGATAATCAATGATAGATTTCTGATTCTGTAACCTGTGCCAATCACAAATTCACTGCTATTTACTTCGGTCAGCTGATTATTGATGAAACTCATGGTCAGGTTACGCTGTTTTTTATATTCAAAACGGGCAGTAAGGCTGTTTTGTAATCCAACATCGATGCCAAACAACGGTGAAAACTGTTCGGTAACTGAAATCATACCAATATCGTATTTGGTAATAAATAAGTCGCTGTTTTTATAGGTTTTTGTCGTGTTGTAAGGGTCGTAATCAACATTGGTACGCCAGGTACTGATCGAATACGAAGATCGGTATGTGTGTGTTATATTGACTGTTTTAAAGAGTTTTGCAACTGTGGGCAACTTTGTTAAACCACTATAATTGACCGACCAGTTTGGAAAAGGTATTTTCGGAAATGGACTCAGTTTGAAACTTTCAGCCGAATTGCCTGTATAAGATGATAAAAACGAATACATCACAACTTCCTGACTAATGGCTCTGTAACCTGTCGGGAAAAAGTCTCCTCCGATAGAGTCATAGGTATATTGTTCGCCATCAGCAACCCACTTTGGATTTTCATAGGCCAGTCTGTCAGCAACTATTCTTCTGTTGGAAAGCAGGTTATCAAAGAGTTCAGAGCTTTCGTCTTTGCCTGATTTTACAAAAGAGGTCTTCCATAACCAGTACGACATACTGAAATTCCCACTTGTTGTAGGTGTAAATGATTTGAATGAACCCGTTGAGTCAGCACGGAAATATTCTGTAAATGAAGTCGCGTTTGTGCGGTCACCATTGATATCGATTCTTAATGCCGGCACAGGCTCGATATTAATTTTGTAACTCATTATTTCAGTAAATTTCTTTGCGTAAGCCTGATTTAAAAGTGAATCAGTTGATAACCAATTATTTTGTACAGCCATTGGTCTTATATCTGCTTCACTTCCCAAAACAAAGCCCAGCCCAGGAGATGAACTTGCCAGATTGATTCCAAAAATATCCGGTTCTGGCATAAAACCAGGTAAATAAATACCATTGTTCTGGGTGTAATTGATGTTCCCTTTTTTTACACTCATGGCCAGTTTAAGGACCCCATCGGCCAGAAGTTTGAAGTAATTGATATCCGGTTTTTTATTGAGTGTATCATTCTCAACCGGTGTTTCTTCAACAGGTTTTTCTTTGTCTTTTGATGCGCCTGTAGGTCTTGGGACCGGACCGGCCTTGCTACCGCCTTTTTTAGGGGTATTCAGTTGTTTCAGATAACCAATCTTATTGTATAGTTTTACAAGATCAACATTACCATTAATGAGTTTCGAATTTTGATTTTCGATTGAGTTTCCGATGCGATCCTGAACGGATATAGGTGAAGCCGCCCATGTGTACATACCCTGATATCCTGCTGATGCGGTCATCCAGTTCAATAGTCTGATTTTACTAAGCGGTATGGTGTAATTCAACCTGACTGTCTGGTTATAACGGGTTTTGGTTCCAAAACTCATGATTTCATTCATGATAGTGTCCCTGTTCTGTGTATAATTGGGATTACTTTTATCCGGATTACCGGCAGGCTCATAAACATAGGCATTTGCACCTGCAGTGAAGTCAAAGGTCAGTGATTTTGTCAGGTCAAATTTAAAATCAAAATTACGGTTCCAATCCCATTGACGGGCATAAATCGGGTAAGTGATTATATCTCCTTCACTTTTATTCCGGTATTTTTTTTCATTTTTTTGCCGGTTCATATCTGTCCGGAAAGAGAAGTTCTTTGGCAGATAATAAAAGTTGAAATCTTTCAGGAGTTGCAGATAGGGTTTCGACATCCAGCCAATGTTAGAAAATGGCGTTACGTTTTTCGGATTAACAGAGAAATTATACCCTAATCCGCCTCGTTGTGTCTGCCGGAGATCATATTCAAGATCGATGTTCCGATGGTATAATTCGGAGAATGAATAGGAAACATTGAAGTTTTCAACATCATAAATCCTCGCTGGCTTTTCGTTGTTCGTTCTGTCTTTTCGCACATTGACCAGATTGATATTTTTTCGCAGGGTGTAATCATTTGAAACCCCTTTTAACGAGTCAATCTGATATTGGTTGTCCAGCGTCTGATATTCACTTTTCATTGTGATATCGGGGTCAACAGGATTGTATTCCGGATTAGCATGGGTTTCACCATAATCGAAGTGAAGTGGCAAACGGATTCCTGCATCTTCGGGAAGGAACTTGCCAAAATCAATGTCAGTTGCAATATCAAAATTGGTTACAGCCTCGCGGGAAGTTTCATTGACTGACATATCAAGACTACCAAAACCTGGTGTTTTGTGAGATCCGGTTACAACCACACGTCCAAGGTTCGCCAATATTGTTTCTACACGTGCTGTGGCTGCCCATCCGCCCTGGTTTTTGAAATCACTTACCCTTAATTCGTTCACCCAGATAATTGCACTCTTGGCTAATCCATCATCGTTACCACCAATTTTTTGTTGTTTGGGATTGCGCACACCAATCATAATCCCTTTGACATCGCTTATCGATGGACTCCCGATAACTTTCACAACCCGATCGCCTATCTGTTCTGAATAGGGATAATTGAGCTGTACAGTTGAATTTGGATCCAGCATGGCATGATTTCGGTTCTGTTTTACTTTCACGAGTTCATCCAGATCTATATCAAAATTGTTTTCCTCAGGCCATATTCCTTCTGCATCATTGTATGGAGTGTACCACGGAGTGAATTTTAATGGAACTTCATATTCATAGTAATTCTCGGTAAAATCGGCTCCAACTCTTATAAAGACTGTGAGGTCACCATAATTCAGTTCCTGCTCCTTAAATCTTTTCTCAGCGTGCACATACATCTTGAGTTTTTTGTATTGACGGAAATCGAATTCGGTTGTTTTGTAAGCAGCTTTAGCGTCTCCATCCAACAGATTCTCAATGGTCATCTGCATCGATTGCTCATTAAGATAGACCAGGCTTGTTGTGCCATAATTCGTTTCCTGCTCTATTCCGGGAGGAATAACATAAGGAATTGGATCGCGGCGTCCATTCTCTTCAAGGTTGACAGCGGAAATATCGAAATTTGTTTCATTTCCGGCATCACCCGGGATATATTCACCCGGAGCCTGCAAATCGTGTTTGTATTTACGCCACTCTCCGCGCACCAGTTCAAGGGTTGCAAAACGTGCAACTACCGGTTTCTCAAAGTCGCGAAGAAACATACGCATGAAACGGATTGAGCGGAAATCTTCAATGTTTCCGACTACTTTTTCGGGTTGACTGATTGGAATACGGAACTGATACCAGGTAACTTCTCCGACCTCACCGTTAGCTAGCGGAATCCCTTTGGCTTCATGGATATCGGAGATGAAATTTTCACCAATATTCATTTTGGCAGGATCGAGTTTAACCCGGTATTGAAAATAGCGTTCAGCTTCACTCAGCGTGTTATCGCGGTTAATATCTTCAACGTTTGGAACGGATGATGCACTTGTTGGATAGGTCTCAGTATTTTGTTCATCAGTCGAGGAGTTGCCTTCCGGACCATTGTAGTTTTTGTAACGCTCAAGCACACTGCTGTATTTAGCATCACTGTCATAATCAGAGCCTCTGAAATAATGGAAATTATCCGCTGCCGGGTCTGATTGTGCCAGATCGAATGCCTTGGATTGTAACGAATATTTTTGTTCAATGATATCCAAAAAATTAGTTTCGTGAAAACTGGTTTCATCGCTGTTTGGAAGTCCATCGTAACCAACGTCCTGGTATTGACGCGAACCAGCTTCATTACTGAATGATTCAACAAGAGCCTGAATGATAGGAATGCGTCCCCAGATGGTGGTATCTACTTCGGTAACGGCAGCAGTTGTTGGTAATCCGTTTTCGTATGACTTTCTGCCATCACGCAGGATGTCTTCTGATACATCCCCCAAATTAAATATCAACTCACCGCTGTTATTCGGATCTTCTGAAAAGGGATCCATCATCCAGAATTCAATATACTCAATATTTGTCGCTTCAAAGTCGGTCGATTCAACCCGGCGCATGATACCTGCCCAACGCGATTCAGGATCATTCAGCGTGCCATCCTGGCTCAATCCTGCAGTGTGTGACGTTGGTAAAACATCAAAATTATAAGGCCCCCGCTCTTCCGGATAATAAGCAAGATTAAGAACTGCAATATTGGTAGGTGTGCCTGATGGAATGTCTTTATTTGGAAATACTTCGGTTTCAAGTACTTGTCTTACACTGTTTTTTGAAAGTTCAGTTTTATCAACATTCGATGGACGGAGTGTTCCATTTCTGTCATAAAACAAAGGATCGATGATGTACCATGCCAGTTTGGCTCTGTTTTTACCATAATCCAATCCGGTACCCAACATTGCTTCGGGGAACAGGTCAGACTGTCCTTGCGGGGTACTTGCAAGAAACCATGAATTGATCTGTCGCAGATCGATAGTCGATTTTGCACCTTCAAAATCATCTATATAGGAAGTACCGGCTTTTCCAACCGCTCTTGAATGGCCAGGCAGAAAATGTGCGAACTCACCGTCAATATTGATTTTTGAAACTTCTTTTGTGCTTAAACCGGGCAGTTTATCAATAATTTTAGTCAACCAGCGCGAATCGAGGTGGTAATTCAAATCCAATCCATAAATCGTATTGTTGATTGGGTCATCTCCATAATTCACTTTCTGTGTCAAAGGGCGTTCTGCCAGATTGAGCAAGGTTCCGCCAATATGGAAATCCTTATTTATTTCATGGTCAACACGCAGCCCCATCATCCTTTTCTGCTGCAGACTGAACATTGAGTTACTCTCAAGGTTAATGTTGATAGGTGTGCCTGAACTTAAAATACCTTCATTGATGATACGAACGCGTCCAAGGGTGTAATCGACTGTATAATCTACATTTTCAGTCAGAGGAACACCACCGGCTGTAACCTTTACAGAGCCTTGCGGCACATTTAATGCGTTCAGGTTTATTTCGCTTCCTGATTGGGATTTGTAAGAGCCTTCGAGTAAAAATTTATTTTTTTCGGGATATTGTTCCGCACCCGATTTAGTGAGTGTGTAGAGTGAATCGTACGCGTATTTGTCAGCAAGATCGGGGGAATCCACAAAAACATTATCGCGCAGGTAACTACCAAAAGGTTCAAGTACAGTGAAATAAATTCGTCCGTTCGTCGAATTGATCGTCCCTCCGTTTGTTGCTGCATAGTCAATATAGTCGAATACACCATCTCCGCCACTGACTGGATTATTCTGTTGATTCAGGTTATCAAGATTCAGCAGATGAACCAATGGAATTCCTTTTATGTTTTCATTTCCTTCAGTAAAATAACCAGTTGGAACGCCATTTTCGTTACCGGAGAATAGTATATTGAATACAAAGTCTTCCTTGTTCACCTGAAAGGCTTTGATTGAATACACATTCTTCATCATCAGATCCCACATAGGCATGCGCGTATTGAGGGTAGTACTCTTCAATAGTTTGACAATCAAGTTTTTGGGAGCACTGATTCCCTGATCTGAAAACTCACCTACCTGAAATGTACTGTCATATCCGATCATAGTATATTGATAGGCTACGGCCAGAGTCTGATCGCTGTTGAGGTTGGTGTTTAACGAAATAAAACCGAGTTTACCGTTGAATGTGTACTCTGTTGAACTAAGTTTCCGTGCATTCTCAACAATACCAAAGTCTTGTCCACCAACCATATAACCTGATCTGCCTATTTTGAATGGGTCATCAGAAAGATAGGCGGTAACCGACGAAATGCTTCGGACAGTATTTGTATCGAGACGGGTGACAAGATTATTCGAAAGGTTACTTGGGATGGGTGGTCCGTACACAGGTTGTATCTGAGCATTATTTAACCATTCACGTTTACCTTCACCTAAATCAGTGAAAGCCACTATATTGCGGTTGTTTTCGACCACCGGACCAATATTCATCACCCAAACTTCAACTTTGGTAATATTCACATCCGAACTTAAAATCGGAAGTTTATCCAATGCTGATTCGTAATTTTCGCGAAAATAATGACTCAGAAAAAAGTGCCGGTTTTCTTCATAATCCAGACTGCTGAGTTTAAATTTGTTTGTTTGCGCTCCGCCTTCTACCGAAATACTTTTCGATTCACTTTCCTGCTGCGAAAAAATGGTGGTAACAGTGGTGCTTCCAAATTGCAACTTGGTTTTGATGCCGAATAATGCCTGACTACCACTGATTAAAGTGGTGTTAAGAGGTAAACTAACGTTTCCGGCCTCGATCAGTTTGATAATTTCGTCTTCTTTTCCTTCATACTTGAGTGAAAGTTTGTTCTCGAACTGAAAAGTTGCCTCGGTGTTATAATTGACTTTAAATTCAATTTTATCACCAATTTTGGCGATCACATTCATTTGAATTTTCTGATCAAACTCAAAATTAGTTGTTCTGCGCCGGTTAACATCCAATTGAGGATCTTCGCGGTATTGACTTCGCACGCCAAACGTTACCTCGGCAGATCCTTGTGGACGGATATCAATGGTGTTACCACCAAAAATGCGGTCAAATGCTTTGCCACCAACATATATAGCTGGTATGATTGAATTGCTTGTTTCGGCAGTGGAGTTGGCTGCTCGGTCATTCCAGTAATTCTGGATACCTTTCTTATTCTGATAATCCAGATATTCTTTCTGGCTCATATAAGTAGGTGAACTATACGAAAAGTCGCCGATTTTATTTGTAAATATGTATTGATTGGATATTGGATCAAAAACAATCGTTCTTTTGATATTCGGTGGGTCCTTCAGAAAGAGCGGTGATTGATTGATAAACTGATAATCCGGTGATCCTTTATCAACAGGGACAGGATAAATAACTTTGTTTGTATCAGGTGTCTGAATCACAGAAAGAAAAGCCGGTTTTCCGGATAAATCAAAATTACCTGCAGCGCTGTTCATGGCTACTCCAAGTAAAATGATGAATGAGATTGTACGTAAGAAAGTTATATAAATCCTGTTCAAGCCAACTTTAGAATTAACAAATCAACACAATAAATTATTCAACTAAATATTTATAAAACCTTGAGCGCATCTTTAATAAGTTTTTCCACTGTAATTGCCGGGTTCAATTGGACAATTTTTTCCAACACTTTTTCGGCAGCTACTTTGTTAAAGCCAAGTACGAGCAATCCAGATAACGCTTCCTCCTTGATAGTATTGTATGAAATACTTGATTTTTCGGCAAAACCATCCGATTTACCAACCTTGTCGCGCAGGTCAATCACAATTCGCTGTGCAGTTTTGGTTCCGATACCTTTTACTGATTGCAATATGTTCGACTTTCCTGTTGCAATGGCTTCGATTGCCTCTTCGGTAGATAAGGATGACAAAATCATTCTGGCAGTATTGGCTCCTACGCCCGAAACGGTTATCAACTGAAGAAAAAGTTCTTTTTCGCGCTGACTGTAAAATCCATAAAGCAGGTGGGCATCTTCGCGGACTGCAAGGTGTGTATAGAGTTTTACTTCCTCCAGATTACCGATAGCACTAAATGTATTCAATGAAATATGAATCAGATAACCGATCCCATGAACATTTATCACCACATAAGCCGGATTTTTTTCGACAAGCTTCCCCGAAATAAAAGCGTACATTTTTTCTTAGTTTAAGCCTCAATAAGTAACTGGTGCGGAGCAAATTTACAAATTATAACAAATCTATCGCATCTGAAAGAAACAAATGCTTGATCTGAAGTATAAATTCCTATAATAACAGGCTGATATTTAATTTAATCAGTCATCATTTTATGTTGCACTTCAAAATTCACACTGATGGATAGCTTAGAATTATTTCAAATTACGATATTTGTTGTGAATAAATTAACTAAAAGATATAATTAGCTTAATTTTGGGAAAAATCAAAAAACTAAAAAAATGGACAAGCTTTTTAACAAAGACGCTTTAAGCTATCATGCTTCAGGACGTCCGGGAAAGATTGAAGTCGTTCCTACTAAGCCATATGCAACCCAACGTGATCTTTCGATGGCCTATACACCAGGTGTAGCCGATCCCTGTCTGGCGATCAATAAGAATCTGGATGAAGTTTATAAATATACTGCCAAGGGAAATCTTGTTGCCGTAATTTCCAATGGAACTGCTGTTCTTGGATTAGGCGATATTGGCCCTGAAGCGGGGAAACCGGTAATGGAAGGGAAAGGATTGCTTTTCAAGGTTTTTGCTGATATTGATGTGTTTGATATTGAGGTGAATGAAAAAGATCCGCATAAGTTTATCGAGGTAGTAAAAGCCATTGCTCCAACATTCGGAGGTATAAATCTGGAGGATATCAAGGCGCCGGAGTGTTTTTTTATTGAGGAAGAACTCAAAAAACTGCTTCCGATTCCAGTGATGCATGACGATCAGCATGGAACAGCAATTATTACATCTGCAGGATTACTCAATGCCCTGGAGATAAACGGTAAAAAAATTGAAAACATAAAAATTGTTGTAAATGGCGCTGGCGCTGCTGCCAGTTCCTGCACCAAATTATATATCAAGCTGGGGGCGAAACCTGAGAATATTCTGATGTTCGACAGCAAAGGTTTCCTGCACAAAAAAAGGCATGATATGAACGAAACCAAATTAAAGTTTGCTTCTGATTTGCCTGACATGACCTTAACTGAAGCGCTTAATGGTGCAGATATGTTTCTTGGATTGTCGGTCGGTGGTGTTGTGAAAAAAGAGATGTTACTGAAGATGGCAGATCAGCCGATTGTGTTTGCTTTAGCAAATCCAACACCTGAAATATCCTATACCGATGCCATGTCGACCCGTGATGATATTATTATGGCAACAGGAAGATCCGATTTTCCTAATCAGATTAACAATGTGCTGGGATTTCCTTTTATTTTCAGAGGTGCGTTGGATGTGAGAGCGAGTGAAATAAATGATGAAATGAAACTGGCTGCTTCCCGCGCTTTGGCTCAACTTGCTAAAGAACCTGTTCCAGAGGAAGTTAATATCGCGTTTAATGTAAACAACCTGAAATTTGGCCGCGATTATATTATTCCAAAACCAACCGATCCACGATTGATAACCCGTGTTTCTCCTGCTGTTGCGCGTGCTGCAATGGAATCAGGTGTTGCCCGCAAGCCAATTGTGAATTGGGAATTATATGCCGATGAGTTGCAAAAACGATTAAAAATCGGTAATCCATTGATCCGACAGATTAAAACAAGGGCAAAACACAATCCTCAGCGGGTAATCCTTGCTGATGCTGAAGACTATAAAATGCTTAAAGCTGCAGAGATCGTTCTGAATGAAGGGTTGGCCGAACCGATATTAATGGGAAATGCAGTTGTTATCAAAAACCTGATTCGTGAAAATGATCTTGAACTTGAAAATGTTGAAATCATCGATCCACGTTCTAATAGCCAGAATGGTAAACGGAAACAATTTGCTGAATTATTGTTCATCAAGAGACAGCGAAAAGGTTTAACCTTCAATGCTGCCCGTAGTTTGATGCTGCATCGTAATTATTTTGCGCCCATGATGCTTGAGACCGGTTTTGCTGATGCAATGGTATCTGGCTTAACACGTAATTATCCTGACACAATCAGACCCGCATTACAGGTTATCGGCAAAAGTAAAGGTTCCAATATCGTTTCGGGTATGTATATCATCAATACCAATGATGGCCCGGTTTTCTTTGCCGATTGCACAGTCAATAAAACCCCTACATTCGAAGAATTGGTTGAGATTACTTTACAGACATGCAAAGCAGTGCGGGAGTTTAAAATAACACCACGTGTTGCGCTGGTTTCTTTCTCAAATTTTGGCTCCTCAGATGGTGAAGTTCCGCAACGACAACGCAAAGCAGTTGAATACCTGCACAAAAATTATCCTGATATGATTGTGGATGGTGAAATTCAGGTTAACACAGCATTGAATCCTAAATTGTTATCAGAGTCATTCGCTTTCTCCAAATTAATGGGTGGTCCGGCAAATACACTGATTTTCCCTAATCTCGAATCAGCCAACATCGCTTATAAACTGATGCAGGAACTGGCTAAGTTTGAAGTCATCGGACCAGTATTAAATGGTTTGAAAGAGCCTGTTCAGGTTTTACAAATGGGCAGTTCTGTTTCAGAAATCGTAAATATGATCACAATTGCTGTACTTGACGCGCAAAGCAGAAAAGAGGACATCAATAAAAACCGGTAAATAAATAGATGAGATGATTGAAGAGAAAAAGGTTATTGAATCTTTTTCTCTTCAACCTGAATGATACTGTAATCAACGCCGTTAAATATCCAGGCTATAACTGAACAATGTGACGCATTATAAGCATCGTTTAAAGTAAGGCTGAAGTTATGGGTATAAATTGTGTTCACAGCGGTTTGTCCGCCACCAGCAACCATATCTGTTCCCCATGATGAATTCACCGCTTCACGTAATACATGGTGATGCACGAAATTAAGGATGACGGCACCTCCAAGAGAAGCATCTGAATTTTTTTGTGCCCCGATCAGACTATCTTCAACCAGACAAACCTGCACTTTATAATTTCCATCCAAAGCGCTTAAAAGTTCCGATGATAATTCAATATCAAGTTTCCTGTTGGATGCATTGTAAGTGGTTGCAATTTCAATGGTTGCAACAGCCTCTTCATCAATAATTTCCGCAACTGTTGTTGGCCAGAGTCCGTCACCAATGATATAATTACCCCCTGTATTCTGGCGGTTGATCATGCCATTTGGGTTTCCGGCATTCGAAATACCAAAGAAATCGTCCCAGGTATTACCTGCTTCGCACCGAAAATCATCGTCAAAAGGCGAACCAAGCGGCGTAGCAAAATAGCCCGCATGAACAGCCATTACGATCAATTTCCCATCGTAAAGTTCCTGCAAATCCAAAGCTTTTTTGCCCGCGGTTGGGCAATTTGGGCACAGATGACCTGTATAATCCTCTAAAAGTACTTTCTTGGTTGCGGTTCCACCCGTTTCACCACCTGTTTCTTTATAAGGCATTTCGATTTTATCGCAAGCCTGAACAAGAATTGCGAAAATGATGAAAAACAGAATCTTATGTATAGTTTTCATAGCTGTTTATTAGAAACTTGTTGTAATTGTGACCGTTAATCCACTTGATGCAGGTACCTGACGACAAACGCCACCTACACACAAAACGCCCTGACTCTGACGTCCGTAAGTAAGCGCAATCCGAGATGATTCCTTTGTATAGCCGGCTGAAACGATATAGTAATGATTTCTCATGTCCTTGTCAGTATTCCCGTAATTGTACTGGTCGGCAAGGGTGAAAAACCATTTTGGGGCAATGGTATATTCTACCAGGGCAGCAGCCCAGTTTCCATCATCCTGTTTTGTCCACATATTCTGTAATTCAAAACGGATTGATTTATCGGAGCGGAAAGACCAGGTTACATCGGCCAGAGCGATATTCGCATTTACAGCTTCTTCACCAGGATGACCTTCCATCGTCGCGATATCATAATAGAGATTCATATATTGGATAACGGCCTTCCATTTGGCATTGAATTTTTTATCGAACTCAATGTTGAAATCACGGAAAAAGATGGCATCCGAAACTTTGAAAAAATCAGAAGTATAACCCAATGTTCCAGATTCATTAATTTCTGTTGTATCATTTACTTTATCACGGACGATATCATTAACCTGACTGAAATTTATGGCAATTCCGGTTCCGTATTTACCACCTAGTTTACTACCTTTTGGAATTTTATAATTTAATTGAAACTGAAGTCCCATCTCACCATTGGGCTGTGTTGCATAAGGATATTTTGCTGTAAGACTATAGGCATGGGTGCGGTTGATTGGAGGTAAAAAATTAATATCCAATGCGTTGGATGTTGTTCCACGGTCCGATTTGAAACTCATATTCTGTACGCGTTTTACTTGCAGTGATACGCCAAATCCACGTTGTGAATAAGATAGGGAACTTAGCAACGCCTTGCCTTCCTGATAGATATAATTATTCATGGCAGATGGATCGTTGATTTTATTTCCATATTCAGTCATAAAACCAATTTTTCCAACATTCAGGTTAATCCGACCGGCAAAAGCACCAACATTTTCAGGTAAATTGTATAAAGGATCGGCATCACGCTGGTATTTGCTTACACCGCTTGCACCGATGATAACCCGAACTTTGGATGATTCCCATTTCTGAACCAATGAATTAAAGTCAACTTCCGCGTCCATACCTCGAACAATTCCCCGGCTGTTGCGTTCGTATTTCTCCCAATAAAACCGCTGACTTCCATATAAACCTTTTAGGGTGATACCGTTTGTCGGACGCAATACTACACGGATTCCATTCAAGGCGTTGTCATAACCCAGAGTCCATTCTTCGTAAGTTCTTAAAATCAAGCCATTACCAAATTGTTCATAAAAATCACCAATCGTAACATCAATCAGATCGGTGCGGTAACTTGCCCATATATTTGGAAAACCGTTTCCTTCCTGACGTGAGTCAAAGCCGGCAATAGGAGTCAAAAAGGCTTCATAACGCATACCGGCTGAAAAATTGCCATAACTATACGTAATTTTTCCAAAGCCATTCAGGCCAATTTTTCTTCCGGCGATCAGTGAATCGGTAATGCCAAGATCATCGTCTGCCTGGTAAAACTGCCCATCCACCTGAAAACTGCCGTTGATGTTGGCATTCTTGATAAAATCCTGCGCCTGTGAAGCATATCCGATGAAAGAAATAAGGATAATTAGATAAATTTTTCTCATGATAACCTATTGGTTTTAATATTATTGAATGGATTACCAGATTATTTTATGCCGGCTAATTTCTTCACTTCTTTATACAATTCCAGTTCTGAACCTTCAAAATACGAGGTGTGTTGCGAAACAATATTTCCATTACCATCGAGAAGAAAAGTATGTGGTATCATATTCACGTTCATAGCACGTTTGAAGTCGCTGTTCGGATCAAGCAAGACTTCAAATTCCCAGCTTTTTCCATCAACCAAAGGCAAAACCTTGGCAGTTGATCGTGAATCATCAATCGATACAGCATAAATTTTAACACCGGTTTCTTTTTGCCATTCAGCATAAAGCTCATTAAAAGCATCAAGCTCTTTCTGACATGGTTTGCACCACAATGCCCAGAAACTTAGGATAATTGGTTTTCCATCGTTGGATATCTGGTTCGTATTGAAGTTTTTTCCGTCAAGTGTTTTCAACGACACACTTGGAATTTTTGAAATAGTTGTTGCTTCCTGAGAAAAGGAAGTAACAGATAAAAAGCAGAATGTCAATACAATAAATAGATTTTTCATAAAATTTAATTTGATTTATGCGATATAGACTTCTAATAATTTGCAGTTTGTATTTGGATAAAGCTCGAGTTTATCGATGATATTTGGAATAACAACAGTATCTGAAATTTTCATTTCGAGTGGTTCACCGTCCCATTTGATGGTACAATTTCCTTCGATACACATCAGAATTACAAAAGAATCAATTTCTCCGTAATCTTTGCGTAGTGGCTGACTGATTTCAATGATATTGGTGGTAAAAAATTCACTTTCAATGATGGGTGCCGTCCCGTTTTTGTGAGGCGTAAATTTAGTTTTATGTTCAGAAACATATTCATAATCAATCGCTTCCAATGCTTCTTCAGTATGAAGTTCGCGTGACATTCCTTTGTGGTCAATACGATCCCAATCATACACACGGTATGTAGTGTCACTGGTCTGCTGTATTTCGGCAAGTAATAATCCTGGCCCGAGTGCGTGAATTCTGCCTGAAGGAATAAAGAAAACATCGTCATTCACGACTTTTTCAAAATTCAGTATATCTTTTAAATGTTTATCATTCAAATGTTTAACATATTTTTCTTCTGTCATCGGACAGTTAAAGCCACTGATAAGTTCACCAGATTCATCAGCCTGCAATACATACCACATCTCGGTTTTTCCGTTTCCCAGATTTCGTTTTGCGGCCAATGCATCGTCAGGGTGAACCTGCACTGAAAGCCAGTCGTTTGAATCAATGATTTTAATAAGAATTGGAAAAATATCACCAAAATGATCATAAATCTTGTCACCGACCAAATCGCCCATAAACACTTCAACCAGTTCATTCAGTTCGTTACCTGCAAGATAACCATTACTCACAACAGTCGGACTATCAGGTACTCCTGAAACCAGCCAGACTTCACCGCAGTTTGGAATTTCGCCAACATTGAGGTGCAGTATATCTTTGATTTTCTGCCCACCCCATATCTTCTCTTTAAAAACAGGTGTGAATCTGAACGGATATAAGCTTTGCATGACTACTCCTTTTGAGGCAAAAGTAAGGATAAATCTTAAAGATCAAAGTGACAGACAAAGATTCGTATTATGTTCGGATCAGGATGATCAAAATATGCAATTGAGTTCAATTGATAGAGAAATATCTGGCAATAAATCATACTATGTCATATTTAATTATCGTCTGTGACGACGGATTTAATGCATGATGTCCATCTGAAAAAGCTATTTTTGCTTTTCAAAACAGTTTCAATGAAGAGAATTTGTGTTTTTTGTGGGAGTAGCCTTGGGTTTCCGGTCATATATCGGGAAGCTGCCGCTGAACTGGGTAAAATGCTTGCCCGGAAAAAAATAGGACTTGTTTATGGTGGCGCCAATGTTGGTATCATGAAAGTGTTGGCAGATACGGTTTTACAATTCGGCGGGGAAGTTATAGGCGTAATGCCACAAAGTTTGATTGACAATGAAGTGGCACACAAGGGCTTGACAGAATTTCATGTTGTACAATCTATGGCTGAAAGAAAAGATCTGATGGTTAGTTATTCGGATGCATTTATCGCTTTTCCAGGAGGTTTCGGGACCTTGGATGAATTATCCGAAATACTGACATTCAATCAGTTAAGAATTACCGACAAGCCTATTGGATTTCTGAATATCGCCGGTTATTTTGATTTGTTATTTGGTTTTATTGATCATGGAGTGAAAGAAGGATTCATCAGGGAAGAGCATCAGCAAAATTTAATCGTCGCGACAGATTGTGAATCAATACTGTCAAAATTAGTAGATTTTGTTCCGGTTTCTGTAGTTAAATGGCTTGAAGATATAAAAGTGGAAAGTGAGTTTTAGGGAGTTGGGAGTTGGAAGTTGGGAGACCGAAGACGGAAGTCCGAAGTAGAGGGTAAATAGGTTCCAGATGCTCCTTATATTAAAAGGACTGGCTGACGAAAAAGCAAAGATTGTAAAGAAATTTAATTATTTGGACAAAAGATACGAATTGAAAAAGTTAGCAATTTTTGTTAAATCGTTTACGGACTTCCGTCTTCCGTATTCCGACTTCGGTCTGCCAGCAAATGCATTTCACGAGTGTAAAGGAAACATAAAAACATGATTGTCATAGGCATCACCGGAACACTTGGCGCCGGAAAAGGAACCATCGTTGAGTATTTGGTAAATAAAAAAGGTTTTAATCATTATTCGGTACGTACTTTTCTGATCAGAGAAATTGAAAAGCGTGGTCTGGTTGTAAACCGAGATAGCATGACATCCGTTGCCAATGAATTGAGAGCCAATCATTCGCCTAGTTACATTACCGATTGTTTGTATGATGAAGCCCTGCTACAAGGAAAGTCCTGTGTGATTGAAAGTATAAGGACAGCTGGTGAAATTGAATCGCTGCGAAAAAAGGGTTCATTCACTCTGTTTGCAGTAGATGCGAAACCTGAAATTCGTTACCAGCGCATACAACTTCGGAAATCGGAGACTGACTCTGTTAGTTTTGAAGTTTTCCTTAGTAACGAACAGCGTGAAATGAATTCGAATGATCCAAACAAACAGAATCTGAAAGCATGCATACAACAGGCTGATTATCTGTTTACGAATAATGGAAATGTTTCTGAACTAATTGATCAGATTGAAAAAATACTTAAACAAATAAATCCATGAGCAAAATTGAAACCAATCAATCTGAGCACATCCGCCCCAGTTGGGACGAGTATTTTATCAGTCTTGCCGATACAGTGGCGAGCAGGGCAACCTGCGATCGTGGCAGAAGTGGTTGTGTTATTGTGAAGGACAAGCAGATATTGGTTTCTGGTTATGTCGGTTCTCCACGTGGCTTGTCACATTGTGATGAGGTCGGCCATTTAATGAAGCAGGTAATTCATGAAGATGGCAAAGTAACCCAACATTGTGTACGTACAGTTCATGCCGAGCAGAATGCGATTACACAAGCGGCCCGTCGTGGTATCGCGCTGGATGGCAGTACTTTATATTGTCGGATGACACCATGCCGTACCTGTGCAATGCTCATTATTAATTGTGGCATTGTACGCGTGGTCTGTGAGAAAAAATACCATGCCGGACTTGAATCAGAAGAAATGTTTAAAGAATCAGGCGTGAAGATAGAGTTTGTTCATGATGAGATACAACATTATGAAGGACAGAAAGGATGATCAAAAAATTTCTGATGGTTAATTACCAGGTCAGAATCTATTCATCCGCATAAATCTTCACAACAGCCTGCTCACCCGCTTTTACAAAACCTCTGTACATGCCGGCAGTATTGAAAGGCATTGCAATGTTTCCGTCTTTGTCAACCGCGATAATTCCTCCACCGGCATCAAGCGAAGCGAGTTTAACCATCACCACATCTTCTGAAGCATCTTTGAGACTTTTTCCTGCGTAAAGCATCCGGGCAGCGATATCGTAAGCAACAACATTACGGATAAAAAACTCACCATGACCCGTCGCTGACACTGCACAACTTTTGTTATCCGCATACGTTCCGGCGCCAATAACAGGTGAATCGCCAATCCGGCCAACGCTTTTAAAGTGCATACCACCTGTTGATGTACCTGCTGCCAAATTACCTTTCCTATCGAGTGCGACTGCCCCGACTGTGCCACTTTTAGATTGAACAGGAAAAGCTGGTTCGGGTTTAGTCTTAAGAGAATTTTCAAATTTGTCCCACTGTTTTTGAGTGAAAAAATACTCCGGACTAACGATTTCCAAACCTGATTTCTCCGCGAATGATTCTGCTCCATCTCCAACAAGAAATACATGTTTGCCATCATTCATCACGGCATTTGCTGCCAGAATGGGATGTTTGATTGTGTTCACCATGCCAACAGCGCCGGCTTTGCCTTCAAAGCCTTCCATAATGGCGGCATCATGCGCTATTTCGCCGGCTTCATTATAAACAGCACCCTTTCCTGCATTAAACAAAGGATTGTCTTCGAGGAGTATAATGGAAGCAATCACCGCATCGGTGCTGCTTCCGCCATCTTTCAGGACTTTCTCACCAGCGATCAGGGCTTCCATTAAGCTGGTTCTATAAGATTCCTCAACCTCCGGCGTCATGTTTGTTCGTGTGATTGTTCCGGCTCCACCATGTATAACCATCACATAGTCAGGTCGTTTACCTTGTTCAGCGTGTTTGGGTGTGCACGAAGTTGAAGACATTATTCCTGAAAAAATAATTGTAAAGATGACTGCATATTTCAATTCGATCAATCTTTTCATGTTTAGTTTTTGTTTGTCAAAAAGAAACCAAATATCTGATTAAAATCATATAAACCAAATAGTTGTGCAGAAGTAATCACAATCACAACAATAATCACCCATTTAACAAAAACCACCCCTTTTGTGATAGCCATGTGTGAGCCAATATACGCTCCAATGATATTACCAATAGCATGAATCAGACCAAATTTCCAGTTTACCGCACCATTCATTAAAAATACGACAAGTGTAAATGGTGTGTAGAGTAAAACAATCCATACTTTAATCGCATTGGCCTGAACAAGATCGAAACCGGCACTCAGAACGATTGCGGCAAGCAGAAAATAACCCACACCAACTTGCACAAAACCACCATAAACACCTATCAGAAAAAATATGAACATCTGAATCCAGTCAACTTTTTTATTCCTTTTGCCTTCATGTCCCATCAGATGTTTTGATGTATTGAAAAACAAAAAGAAAATCATAATCAGCATGACAACGGCAAATGCCTTCTCGAAAGCGGCTTTGTTTATGTCAACCGCAACTTGTGCTCCGACAATGGACCCAATTACAGCAGGAATGGCAAGTATCGTACCTTTTTTGAAATCAAGGATATGTTGTTTGCGGAAGGCACCTACTGAAGTGATATTTTGCAAAATAACAGCAATACGGTTCGTTCCGTTGGCGATTTCAATTGGTAAACCAAGAAAAAGAAAAATAGAAATGGAAATGATTGTACCACCGCCTGCCAAAGTATTGATGAATCCTACAAAAACACCGGAAATGATAAGGGCAGCAACCTCGAGCCAGGAAAGCATATTTTTATATTATACCGGCAAAGGTATCAAATCAAAATAATATAGGAAATTACTTTTCAGTGATTGTCAGTAACCGAATTATGATTTGGTCAGCAATAATTCTCTGATGTTTCGGATGATTGATTCAATGTCAAAACCACATATTTTTTTTAATTCCTCAGGACTGCCCTGAGGTATAAAACTGTCAGGAATACCAAGTCGTTTAATTGGAACTGCATAATTATTGTCATTCGCAAATTCCATCAGAGCAGATCCCATGCCACCGGTTATTGAACCGTCCTCAACTGTAAGAATAAATTTGAATTGTGAAAAAACTTCGTGAAGTAGTTTAAAATCAAGTGGTTTCAGAAAACGAAGATCGTAATGCGCAATATGAATATTTTCATTTTTCAAATGATCAAGAGCTTCAGCAACTGAATTTCCTGGCTGACCGATGGATATTACAGCGATAGTACTACCATTGCGAAGCTTTCTTCCTTTACCGGTTTCAATCCTTTTCAATGTTTCAGGCAACAAATTGTGTTCTGTTTTCCCCCTGGGATAACGAATGCAAAAAGGTCCGGTATTATGAAATTGCGCGCTGAACATCAAATCCCTGAGCTCCGTTTCATCCATGGGAGATGCGATAGTGAGATTCGGGATGCAACGCAGATAAGACATGTCAAAAACACCATGGTGTGTGGCACCATCCTCGCCAACCAACCCTGCCCGGTCAATGCAAAATACAACGGGTAAATTCTGAATGGCAACATCATGTATCAACTGATCATATCCGCGCTGTAAAAAAGTGGAATAAATCACACAATAGGGTTTCATGCCATCTGCAGATAATCCTGCAGCAAAAGTAACCGCATGTTGTTCGGCAATACCAACATCAAATGTTCTGTCGGGAAAAAGTTCTTTCATTTTCATCAGAGAACTTCCTGATAACATCGCCGGGGTGATGGCAACAACAGACTTGTTCTGTTGTGCCAGTTCAATCATGGTATCTCCAAAAACATCCTGATAAAGGGAATGTTCGGTTTGTACGACTTCAATATCAGTTGGTTTATGTTTTTCTTGTTTAGATGCAGATTGAAAATAAATATCATTGCCTTTGCCTTTTGTCGTAAGAACGTGCAATAAACGCAACCCATCAATCTTTTTCACAGCCTCGAGAGCAGGTAACAATTCTTCCAGGTTATTGCCATCGACCGGACCAAAACACTGTACTTCGAATGCTTCAAAAAATGGATTTGAAAAATCGTTAAGCGATTGTTTGTCAGCCTGATTAATTAAATAATTTCGCAATGCTCCCACACTTTTATCGATGGAAATTCCATTGTCGTTAAGGATTATCAGCAAATTTGGATTGAGTTCTCCGGCATGGTTCAGTGCTTCGAAAAACATACCGCCATTCATTGCTCCATCGCCAATTACAGCAATATGCCGGCGTTTTTTATTGTCGTTAAATTGCGCTGAAACAGCCATCCCCAGCGCTGCTGACAATGCTGTGGAGGAATGACCGGTACCAAAAGAATCATATTCACTTTCGGTACGAAGTGGAAAACCACTGATTCCATTTAATTTGCGCAGACTTCCAAAACGTAATCGTCTTCCTGTCAGTATTTTATGCGAATAAGTCTGATGACCCACATCCCAGATCAGTTTATCTTCGGGCGTATTAAACAGAAAGTGAATTGCAATTGTTAATTCAACCACACCCAGTGAAGCATTGAGATGACCCGGATTTATTGCTTTTGCATTTAAAAGCATATCTCTCAACTCCGCAGCGAGTGCAATCAAATCTGTCAGACTCAGTTTTCTCAGGTCAGCAGGTGATTTAATTCCGTCCAGAATAATAGGGGAGTGTTGAGTCATGGAATTATTTTCAGGCAAAAGTAACCAATAGTTGGCGAAATATTTCTGATGTTAATAGTTGTTGATATCGCATTTGAAATTGAGTCAATGGCAGAGGGGAATTACAAAAAGCCTAATTCAAGTTTTGCTTCGTCTGACAGCATTGACTGATCCCAGGGTGGTTCGAAGGTAAGTTCAATCTCGGTATTGGTTAAATCTTTCACCAGACTCACTTTGTCCTTCACTTCCTGCGGTAAACTCTCGGCTACCGGACAATTGGGCGATGTGAGTGTCATCAGAATCTTCACATTTCCTTCGTCACCGATAGAGATTTCATAGATCAGGCCGAGTTCATATATGTTAACCGGTATCTCGGGATCGTAAATGGTTTCCAGAACAGTGATGATATTATGTTCCATTACGGAACGCTCTTCTTTATTCATGTTTTGTTTGTTGTGTTGATTTTAAATGATAAACCTGTGCGTACAATTTCATTTGTTTCACCATTGAAACAAGGCCATTCGATCGTGTTGGCGACAAATGCTCCTTTAAACCTATCTGGTCGAGAAAAGCCGTGTCGGCTGCCAGAATCTCCTCCGGACTATGTCCGTTAAAAACACGTATCAAAAGATTCACAATACCTTTTGTAATCACCGCATCGCTGTCAGCACTAAATGAAATCAGATTTCCATCATACGAAGCATGCAACCATACTCTTGATTGACAACCTGTTATCAGGTAATTATTTGTTTTGTATTGTGTATCGATGATGGGACAGTCTTTGCCCATCTCGATCAGAAAATTGTATTTATCCATCCAATCATCAAACATTGAAAATTCATCAATGATTTGTTGCTGTGTTTGTTCGATTGTCATATCCGGGTTATTTTATATAATCGTCAGAAATCCTGTAAATTATATTTTTTTTATGATAGCATCAAAGCTGCTTTTTTAACAGCCGCTACAAAAATATCTATTTCTTCAAAAGTGTTGTATGCGGCAAAAGAAGCGCGCATTGTACCGGGAATTCCATAACGCTCCATAACCGGTTGCGCACAATGATGCCCCGTCCGGATGGCAATACCTAACTTGTCAATAATCATTCCGGCATCAAAGGGATGGATGTTTCCGATAAGAAACGAAATCACACCAGCCTGCTTTTTCGGATGACCAATAAAACGTATTTGATCGATTTCCTTCAACTTTTCAAGGGCATAATGCAGAAGTTGTTCTTCATGCAACCCAATTTGTTCAATACCTGTCATTTCGATGAAATGAATGGCTGATTCCAGTCCCAAAACTGCGCCAACATTAGGTGTTCCGGCTTCAAATTTGAAAGGCAAATCATTAAAAAGGGTTTCCTTTATTGATACCTGATTTACCATTTCGCCACCAAACTGATAGGGAGGCATTGCATTGAGCCATTTCTCTTTGCCGTATAAAACACCCACACCCATCGGGGCGTATAATTTATGTCCAGAGAAGGCGAAAAAATCGCAGTTCAGTGCCTGTACATCAATTTTCTGGTGTGCGACAGATTGCGCGCCATCAATCACAACAGGGATATTGTATTCATGGGCCAGCCTGATCATTTCTTCAATCGGGTTGATTGTTCCCAGCACATTGGAAATATGTGTAATAGAAACAATTTTAGGTCTTTTTTCCAACAGTGATTTATAATCTTCCAGATCAACTTCACCACTGTCGGTGATTGCTGCGACAAGTAAATTTGCTTTCTTCTCAAGACAGAGTTGTTGCCAGGGCACAAAATTGGAATGATGTTCCATGCCTGTCACCAGAACGGAATCGCCTTCATTAACCAGCAGTCTTCCTAAAGAGGAGGCTAACAGATTGATGCTGTCAGTTGTACCTTTGGTGAAGATGATTTCGTGTGTTTCTTTTGCATTCAAAAAGGCTGCGACAGTTTTCCGGGCTGTTTCAAAAGCAATAGTGCCTTGCTGGCTGAGATAATGCACGCCACGGTGAATGTTGCTGTTTTCCAACTCATACCATAATTTCAACCTGTCGATGACAACCAATGGTTTTTGCGTGGTTGCGGCATTATCGAAATACACAAGCGGTTTATTATAAACGTACTGACTGAGCGCGGGAAACTGCGAACGAACGTATTGAATTTCAAATGGTTTCCTGTCTTCCATCGTCAGAGTTTACTCAGATCTATATCAAAATGGTATTCCTTTTCGGGCATACCGCAATGCAAAACACATTTTTCACATACAGACAATTCGCCACGCAAACGTTTTTTTACCATGTCATCGATACGTTGCCTTAAGGGTTCGATGCTGATTTGATTAATAATGTCAGCGGCAAAAGCATACATCAGTAACAGACGCGCATTGCTGCTACTGATTCCTCGTGAACGCATATAAAACATGGCTTCCTGGTCAAGCTGACCGATGGTGGCGCCGTGGCTGCATTTTACATCATCCGCATAAATCTCGAGAAACGGCATGGTATTGATGGTGGCGGTTGGTTTCAGAAGTATATTATTATTGTTTTGGTACGCATTGGTTTTCTGGGCATTGCGTGCGACATGAATATACCCATTGAAAACGGCTGATGCTTCATCATCCAGGATTCCTTTAAACTTTTCGTTACTGCTGCAATGAGGAGCATTGTGGTTAATATAAATCTGATTGTCGATGTGTTGTTTTTTGTCCATCAGATACAATCCCAGTACATCGGCATGGGCGTTTTCGCCCTGAAGATCAACTGTTATGTTGTTGCGTATCATCCCGCAATTGAAAGTGAGTGTATTCGTTTTAACAGTTGAGTTCGCCTCCTGACGGATAAAGGTGGAATTAACCAGACCGGACTGGTTGTTCAGGTTTTGAAGTTTATATAACTCGAAATGAGCGTTTTCACCAATAAAAACTTCAGTGACCGTATTGATCAGACTTTTGAAATGATTGATCGAATCATCGCAGTGCATCAGGCTGAGTTTACTGTTTTTACCAAGCACAATCAGGTTGCGGCTCTGAACGAAAAGAGATTCCCTGCGATCGATCATTTTGATCATCTGAAGGGTTTTTTCCGCTTCAACACCATCCGGAACATAGATAAAAACACCATCCTGTACCATGGCGGTGTTGATACTTACAAAACCATTGGATCGAAAATCGGCGATCTTTCCATAATTCCGGGCGACTATTTCAGGAAAATATTGCATAGCCTGGCGCAGACTTCCGTAAACGATTCCGTTTGGAAGTGTTTTCAATCCAGGTTTTTTGTCTGCACACCAACCATTGAGTAAGGAAATGATTTCAGTATCGAAATTATGCACTTCACAGCGAAACATATCTTCGATATCCCTTTCAGGTTCCATCGGTGTCAGGTAATATTGGAAATTTTCTTCAGTGAAAGCTTCTATTTCGGTATTTCGCCATTTCTCATCGCTGCTTGAAGGAAATCCCGTTGTCATAAACTGTGTCATGGCCTCTTTGCGAAGCGCAGTTACAGCTTCAATATCATTGGCGGAGATCAATTCGAATTGCGTATCAAACTGATTAACCAGCATTTCATCCAGTGAAATCTCCTGTACCAAATGTTCGTTGTTCATAGTTTCAGAAGGTTTATTATAATTCGGAAGTTGCCAGATATTGTTCTTTTATCCATTCGTAGCCTTTTTCTTCAAGTTCGAGGGCGAGGTTTTTGCCTCCTGTTTTTACAATTTTACCATCGAATAAAACATGCACAAAGTCAGGAACGATAAAATCGAGCAGCCGCTGATAATGGGTGATAACAATAAAGGCATTGTCATCTGAGCGAAGTTCGTTTACTCCTTTGGCGACCACTTTCAAGGCGTCAATATCGAGACCAGAGTCGGTTTCGTCCAGTATTGCCAGTGAAGGTTGCAACATAGCCATCTGAAAAATCTCGTTTTTCTTTTTCTCACCACCTGAAAAACCTTCATTCACCGAACGGTTTGTAAGTTTGGCATGTATCTCGACAAGGTTTTTCTTTTCTTCCATCAGTTTCAGAAACTCTCCGGCAGGAACAGATGGCAAGCCCTGGTATTCGCGCTGTGCATTGAGCGCTGTACGCATGAAATTGGTCATGCTCACACCTGGTATCTCAACCGGATATTGAAAACTCAGAAAGATACCTTCATTGGCACGTTCCTCAGCCGGCATTCCGATGATGTTTTTACCTTTGAACCAGATTTCACCCTGGGTAATTTCATAACCTTCACGGCCTGTGATCGCGGCAGCCAGGGTGCTTTTCCCGGTTCCGTTTGGTCCCATGATCGCATGTACTTCGCCTTTGTTAACGCCAAGGTTTAGTCCTTTTATAATTTCTTTGCCATTGATGGCAACGTGTAAGTTCTTTATATTAAGTAACATATTAATTTGTGTTGTCCTTATTAATTATAATTTTTAAAGGTTCAAAGAAAGTAGAACGAAGTTTGTCATTTAATTAGATTACGATTTAATTATTTTTTTATATCAGGTTTATTTAGATCCAGTAAACACACACTTCCATCTTCTAACTTCCATCTTCTAACTTCCCACTTCCTACTTTTCTTTATCCCACACTTCCTTCTAATGTTATCGCAAGTAACTTCTGGGCTTCAACTGCGAATTCCATCGGGAGCTTGTTCAGTACTTCTTTGGCGTAACCGTTTACGATCAAACCAATTGCTTTTTCGGTATCGATACCACGTTGCTTACAGTAAAACAGTTGATCTTCAGATATTTTTGATGTTGTCGCCTCGTGTTCCACAATACTTGTTTCGTTGCGGGCCTGTATGTAAGGAAACGTATGTGCACCGCATCTGTCGCCAAGCAACAAAGAATCGCATTGCGAGAAATTGCGGGAATTTGCCGCTGCTGGTAATATTTTCACCAGTCCGCGGTAGCTGTTGTTGCTCTTTCCGGCTGATATTCCTTTGGAGATGATTGTACTTCTTGTGTTTTTTCCGATATGGATCATTTTTGTGCCAGTATCGGCTTGCTGATAATGGTTTGTGACCGCCACTGAATAAAATTCACCAACCGAATTGTCTCCCATGAGCACACAACTTGGGTATTTCCAGGTAATGGCTGAACCTGTCTCGACCTGTGTCCAGGAAATTTTGGAATTTCTTCCTTTGCATAATCCACGTTTGGTCACGAAATTATATACACCGCCCAGTCCGTTTTTGTCGCCAGGGTACCAGTTCTGAACAGTTGAATATTTCACTTCGGCATCATCCATGGCAACAATCTCGACGATAGCAGCATGCAATTGATTTTCATCGCGCATGGGCGCTGTACAGCCTTCCATATAACTGACATAACTACTGTCTTCGGCTACGATGAGTGTGCGTTCAAACTGTCCGGTATTTGCCGCGTTGATACGGAAATAGGTCGAAAGTTCGAGCGGACAACGCACGCCTTTCGGGATGAAACAGAATGAACCATCACTGAAAACGGCCGAATTGAGGGCCGCAAAATAATTATCTGTATAAGGCACAACCGAACCCATATATTTTTGAATCAGTTCGGGGTGATTGCGCACCGCCTCGCTGAAAGAACAAAAGATAACGCCATGTTTGCCCAATGTGTCCTGAAAAGTGGTTTTTACTGAAACGCTGTCGATTACCGCATCAACGGCCACACCGGTAAGTTTCTTTTGTTCGTCGAGTGAGATGCCGAGCTTGTTGAATGTTTCGAGTAACTCAGGATCAATTTCATCCAGACTGGCATATTCCTTTTTTTTAGGGGCGGCGTAATAGATGATGTTCTGGTAATTGATGGCCGGATAGTGGACATGCGCCCACTCGGGCTCCTTGAGTGTAAGCCAGTGACGGAATGCTTTCAAACGGGAAGCGAGCATCCATTCGGGCTCCTCTTTTTTTGCTGAGATGAATCGTATGGTGTCTTCGGTGAGACCCCTTGGCGCCGTGTCGTTTTCGATATCTGTGTAAAATCCGAATTTATAGTCGCCCTGGGTTACCTCATCCAATATATTGGTGCCTGGTATATTTTCCATTAAAATTTACTTATTTAGATTTATTTTAAATAAGGATGCAAAGATAATGAATTCGCTTCAACAGGTGAATCCTGACATGGATAATTTTCAAAGAATCAATAACGAAGGATGAAACAGCCAGTTGTGGAACGAAGTGGGAATCGTTCAGAAAAACTTAATGACGAAATAGCCGGTCAACAGTTTTTACCATATGGTTTGATTTTGGCGGGCCTGATTTTTTGAATTGGAAAATGTGTGAATCATGTAAGTTAATTCATTGATTGTGTAATGTATCCCGTGGCCTCTACCTGTACTTTTGACGTTCACATTATATAAATTTTTAACACGTCAGAAAATGAAAAAAACACTTGTTATCGCACTCATGATGATTTTTACACTGGGCGCAACCACTGCTTTTTCGGCTACCGCTAATCATAGCAGTAAATCAGACAAAACTGCAATAAGCAATAAAACTGAAAATAAATTAACGGAAGCAGAAATGGGATTGCTCACCAAACGTATCGAAGAAATCAGGGATATTGATAAGTCAGACCTTAGCCTCGTTGAAAAACGTGAATTGAGAAATGAACTCAAAGAAATTAAGGAAAAAGTCCGCGACAGTGGTGGATATGTTTATATCGGAGCCGGAACACTGATTCTGATAATTATTCTGATTATCCTTTTGGTGTGATCCTTCAGGGAGTAAATCAAAAACCGTAAGTTAAAGTCTTAAAGTACCGCCGGGAATACTATTGGTTTAGTTTTCTCTGCGGGACTTTATATATTGGCTTAAACAGTTATCAGTAATAATTAATTATGTGAAGTATATTTTGCTTAATCTAACCTTTTTGCATCAGGAATAATTTGAAAGTCCGGTTTAAAACATATCTGATAAGTCAATGGCTTCTGTGCATTTCGATTTGCCTGGGGTTTGTTTCTGAAGTTTCGTCACAGGAATATTTTCAGCAGGAAGTGAATTATACAATTTCAGTAAAACTGAATGACAAACTTCATGAGCTGGATGCCTTTGAAACCATCGAATACATCAATAATTCACCTGATTCACTTCAGATCCTGTATTTTCATCTCTGGCCAAATGCATATTCAAACAATAACACAGATTTAGCCAAACAACTTTTCAGTATAAACGGAAAAAGCCGGTTATTCAAAAATTCCGGATTGTACGGTTGCATTGATTCGCTCAGTTTCAACATTGATGGTCAATCTGTCCGATGGAATTTTTTACCCGGCAAACCGGATATTTGTCAGATTGCGCTGAATGAAGCGTTATTACCCGGTGACACCATCATAATCACCACGCCTTTTCACGTAAAAATTCCTGAAGGAGTGACTTCACGGTTGGGACACATTGGCGAATCCTATCAAATCTCTCAATGGTTCCCAAAACCAGCTGTTTATGACCGGCAAGGCTGGCATCCGATGTCGTATCTTGATCAGGGAGAATTTTACGCTGAATATGGTAGTTTTGATGTTCGAATCACACTTCCGGATAATTATACTGTGGCCGCCACAGGAAATCTGCAAAATGAAAAGGAAAAAGATAGACTTGATTCACTGGCTTCAGATTCCACATGGAAAAAGACCATAAATATTGCTGCGAAAGCATTTCCACCATCATCTGTCGGGCTAAAAACACTTTATTATACCGAAAAAAATATCCACGATTTTGCCTGGTTTGCTGACAAACGGTTTCATGTGATGCAAGGGAAAGTTAAACTTCCCGAATCTGTTCGCGAAATAATTACCTGTGTGATGTTTACTGATCAGCAGGCAAACCTATGGGAAAACGCGTTGTCATATGTAAATGATGGCGTTTTGAATTTCTCAGGCTGGATCGGTGATTATCCGTACAATAGTTTTACCGCGGTGCAAAGTGCTTTGAATGCGGGTTCGGGAATGGAATATCCTGGTCTCACAGTGATTGGACTTGCATCGGATGCCTATGCACTCGATGAAGTGATTACCCATGAAATTGGCCATAGTTGGTTTTATGGTGTGCTTGGCAATGACGAGCGAAGGTATCCCTTTATGGATGAAGGTATTACCAGTGCTTATGAGGAAAAATACATGAATGAAAAATATCCGGACAGGAAACTTTGGGAGTATTTTTTTAGAAAAGAAAAGCAGGCAAGATTCTTTCATATTGAAAAAATGCCTGCACAACAGATGGAAGAAATCACCTGGCTCGTTCAGGCAAGGGCAAACGAGGAACAGCCTATTGATCTGGCAGCGCCTGATTACACTTTCCTGAATTACAATGTCATAATTTATTACAAAGCTGCTCTGGGATTCAATTATCTGCGGGCTTATCTTGGTGATTCATTATACAATGCAACCATGCAAAAATATTACAGCAACTGGAAATTCAGGCATCCGAAACCCGACGATCTGAAATATGTATTCGAATCACAAACAGGCAAAAACCTCTCGTGGTTTTTCAGTGATTTTATAGGGACAACCAAACGTCTTGATTATAAAGTTTTACGTTTTGAAAAAAACAAACTGCTCGTCAAAAATAATGCTGAATTGGTTTCTCCACTGATAATCATGGGAATGCTTGGTGATTCAATCTGTTTTGAAAAGTGGGTGGAAGGTTTCGAAGGCCAGCAATGGATTGAAATCCCCGAAGGAAATTATTCCACATTGAAAATTGATCCGATGCACATAATGCCTGAATTGTTCAGGCTTAACAACAACATAAATGTAACAGGGATTTTCCGGAAATCTGACAAAATTCAAACGCAGCTGACCTTCTCTATCGAAGATCCCGACAAAAGATCAATCATGTATATTCCGGCTGTAAACTGGACGCGTGAAAATGGTTTTATGCTTGGAATGGCTTTTCATAATGGATTTCTTGTCCCCAAACCCGTTGAGTATTTCATCATGCCATTTTATTCTTTTAAGAATAAAGATCTGGCAGGTTTTGGAAGAATTGCGTACAATATTACACCGTATAATAAATTTATCCGAAAAGCCAGTTTCGTTCTCGAAGGAACACAATATGGCGCACCCGACAATCAAAATTACCACAGCATAAAGGCCGGTACTGATCTTTTTTTCAATTCAGACAGATTGAATAATCCTTTGCGGCATAAAGTTACCGCTTACTATACCACTGCGTCTGACCTGTATCAGATTCTACTTCCTGAAAAAGCAAGTATGCTTGCCTACCTGCAGTTTGGTTATCAATTGGAAAAGACAGGGAATGTCAATCCTTTCAGACTTCAGGCAGCTCTTGAAGGAAGCAAATCTTTCATAAAAACATCACTGGAATTGAATTACCGATACAGTTATTACGGAATTGACCGCGGGCTCGATATGCGGATATTTGCTGGCAGCATGTTGAAAAATAATTCGAAAGCCTCTTTTAACGCGCTGGCTGCCGGGGGTCGCAGTGGCCGGGAGCAATATTTATATGAAGGAACCTTTTTTGATCGGTTTAGTGAGTTTCCTGAAACAATTTTGTCGCGGCAGATGAGCCTGTCAGAAGGAGGATTGGTAAGTCCGGTGAATGATAGTCTGGGATTCAGTCGCTGGCTTGTCTCGGTTTCGTTCACTAGCAGTCTGCCCGAGAAATTTAGCCGGATTCCTATTAAACCGTTTGTAAATATTTTATTGAATGAAAATGGTATAAGCAGTTCTAAACCATCTCCGGTTTTTTTTGAAGCCGGAATTAAAGCAGGTGTATGGAATCTTTTCGAAGTATATATTCCATTGGTTGTTTCGGGAAATTTACAAACCATGAACGGTGTATTCAAAGACAGGATCCGGTTTGAGATAAAACTCGATTTCTTTACCAATATGAAACAGAATGTACGGATTGGGATTTGAAATAAGTAATTTTAGTATTCATGCAGCTTCAAAAATAAAATCCAGACAGTTTATTAATAAGTTTTATTTTTGACAATCAGAATGGCTATAAATCATTCGCTGCATTTCAGTGATAACTGTAATCAATGCATTGATAATAACAAAAGAGAAATAAGTATGCAAACAATATTAGGTTCGGGTGGTATCATCGGTACAGAACTTGCAAAATCATTAAGAGCATATACTGACAAGATCAGACTGGTTAGCCGCAATCCGGTAAAGGTAAACCCGGAAGATGAACTTTTTCCGTCTGATTTATTAAAAATAGATGAGGTTCGATCTGCAGTCAAAGGATCATCCGTGGTGTATCTTACAGCTGGAATACAGTACAGCGCAAAAGTCTGGAAAGTGAACTGGCCGGTAATCATGACCAATGTAATCACTGCCTGTAAAGAGCAAAACTGCAAACTCGTTTTCTTCGATAATATTTATATGTATGATCCTAAGTATTTGGATAATATGACAGAAGAAACGCCCATCAGGCCATGCAGTGAAAAAGGAAAAGTCAGGGCCGAAATTGCAGGAATGCTTCTTGACGAAGTAAAAGCAGGAAAGTTAACCGCACTGATCGCGCGATCGGCCGATTTTTACGGACCAAATATTCAAAAAAACTGCATGCTTAACGAAACAGTGATCGTACCATTAACCAAAGGAAAAAAAGCAAGCTGGTTGGGTTCAGGAAATTTCAAACATTCTTTCACCTACACCCCCGATGCAGGAAAAGCCACGGCTTTATTGGGAAATACTGCCAATGCCTATAATCAGGTGTGGCATCTGCCTACCGCATCAAATCCGCTTAATGGAAAAGAATGGATCGAAAATATTGCCGGTGTATTGGGTATAAAATCCAGAATGCAGGTTGCGCCTGGATTTCTAGTGAGAATCATTGGTTTGTTCGTCCCAATCATGCATGAATTAGTCGAAATGATGTACCAATATGATCGTAACTATGTGTTTAACAGTAGTAAATTCGAAAATCGTTTTGGTTATAAACCTACATCCTATCTGAATGGGATTAAAGAAGTTGTAAAACAAGACTATAAAAAATAGAAATGTGATAATCGGTTTCGGTTAGTGCATCTATTCCCGGAAGAAAACAATTCTCTTGCAGAAGAAAAATATCAGACTGAACTGAAATTTGAAAATAATTTAATCTGCTGAGGAATAACGACTAGTTCAAATATAATTCCTGCAGTTGCGATGGATGTTCATTGTAACAGAATCAAAACAATTAATCATAACAATTCATCTTCAATAAATATAACTTATAAATGAAGCGATTTCTTTCCCATGTTTACACCATGATCCTCATCATATTTGTGCTTTCAGGATTGGTCTCATGCAGCGGTGATGAATATGTTTTTGTTCCGCAATCATCTCCAAATCTGGTGATTGTAACAGACAATGATCCCGGGTCTTTTATCATGGTGAAGATTCTTGGTGAAGTGCGTTCAAACTTTCCCGATATACAGATAACCTATCTTCAGAGTAAGAAATTTGATATATACGAGGGCGCTTTTTTACTTAATACTGTCATGGAATCATTCCCGGCTGGTACAGTGATTGCAGGTGTTCTTGAACCGGGAGCCAACAGCCGGCGCATCGTTTATCAGTGTGGTTCAAAAAGTGTGTTTGCCTCTGATAATACCCTTTCGACCTGGATTCTGAATGATTATCCAGACACGAAATGTTATTTTGTTGAAAATGTTTCTGTTCTGGGAGGTTACCAGCCTGAAGAATTGTCGTTTGAAGATTTTTATGCTGAAGCTATCTGTTCGCTGATTTCGGGTACAGCGGTTTCCGGGTTCGGCCCTGCATGCACTATTCCGAATAGTTTTCCTGTCCAGAAAGCAGCATTGAAGGGTGATACAATTTTGGGACAAGTGCTGTTTACGGATAATTTTGGAAATTGTATTACCAATATTCCAGATAATCTGATGAGTGAAATCCCTGTGGGATCGGTATTTACACTCACATCGGACACCATACAACTGTCAGTTGAAAAGGGAATGACCTATGCATCGGTTCCAACCGGCGAAAATGTTTGCTTTATTAACAGCTCTGATTTTCTGGAACTGGCCATCAATTATGGTAATTTCTCAGAAAAATACGGAATAAGTGCAGGTGCAAGGATCAAGCTTTTTGAATCGCAATAACTGCATAAAATTGTCTAATTTTAATCAGAAAATAAAAACTATGGAAACAAAAAATTATTCTGCTATTTACCGGATCATGCATTGGGCAATTGCAATCTGCATGTCGTTGATCCTCATCACTATTTTTTTAAGAATGAATTGGATGAACAAAGACCATGTCGCTGAAATCATCCGGAATTTTATGTCAACGACCGACCAATCTTTATCGCAGGACCAGTTGATAGTGCTGGCCAAACAAATCAGAAAACCCATGTGGGACTGGCATATTTATATCGGCTATGTTATGGTTGGTCTGTTTAGTATCAGACTGTTGCTTCCATTGTTCGGAGAAATGAAATTTTCAAATCCATTTGGCAAAGCCTTTACAGCGAAAGAAAAATTTCAGCATGGGGTCTATTTATTTTTCTCAATAGGAGTAACCATCTCATTGATCACCGGCATGTTTATTGAATTTGGCCCTAAAACACTGAAAAATCAGATGGAGGACATCCATATTCTATCCATTTATTATTTGGTTGCCTTCCTAGTTATTCATTTTGGTGGTGTTTTGATTGCTGAGTTAACCAGCCAGCAAGGAATTATTTCCAGAATGGTTAGTGGAAGCCGGAAAAGTCAGTAACGTATGAAACTCTGATATTTCATAATAGGGTTTTCATAAAAAAGGCGGTAGTATTTTTGTGATATGATTGATATGGAATTCTTTCGCAGAACCTCACTTTCATTACCTGAAGTAATGGAACAGCCACATTATGAGAAGGCATCATTTTGTATCAGAAAGAGAATTTTTGCAACTTTCGATGTTAAATCAAATCGGGCATGTGTGAAACTTTCCGAAACCAATCAGAATGTTTTTTCATCTGTTTAGAAATCCTGTATTTCCCTGTTCATGGCAAATTGTGAAAACAAGGCCGGACATACATCAGCATCGGTATAGTTAGCAGGGAATTATTTAAGGAAGCTGTAAACAAGGCTTATGAAACGGTAGCTAAAAAAAAAGTATCAATGCTTAAATCCGGTAAAGTATGAAGAAATCGACTGATGACATAGCGGTACATGATATTGATAAATACCTTGCAGAGGTTCCTGAAAATTATAAAACCGTGCTTGAAAATCTCCGGCAGAAGATCAAAGAACTTGTCCCTGATGCCCGGGAAGTAATCAGTTATCAGATCCCAACCATCAAATACCTTGGATCGCTTGTGGGTTTCGCGGCATTTAAAAACCATTGTAGTTTTTTTGTAATGAGTAAGGCACTCATGGAATCGATGAAAGATGAGCTCATAAACTATAAAACAGCTACAGCCACCATTCATTTTACACCAGAAAAACCTTTACCGGATGCTTTAGTAACTAAAATAGTCTTGTCCAGAATGCATGAGAATGAAATGATTCAGTTGACAAGACAAACAAAAAAAGCTGGTAAAAATGGGTAGAGACAGTGTTTAAATGTTGAAATTGAATTAAT
>CAJBPB010000298.1 GCA_903957365.1 uncultured Bacteroidota bacterium | reverse complement strand
TGCTCAGCAACCATGCTTCGACATGCTCAGCAACCATGCTTCGACATGCTCAGCAACCATGCTTCGACATGCTCAGCAACCATGCTTCGACATGCTCAGCAACCATGCTTCGACATGCTCAGCAACCATGCTTCGACAGGCCAGCAACCTTGCGGTGGGAGGGTGCGGCAAAAATACAGAGAAGCCCGCAGCAATCTGTTCTGCTAGTGCGCAATGCCTTGCTAGGGCGATGGATTTTTGATACACGAGTTGAAATGGAATGGATTACAAAACCATGCGAAAGGATTACCTGCGGTGAAACTATTCGGCCGGTAGCAGGGGAAGTTCTTATATTATTCTGCTACAGTTACATTCTTAGGCGGAAATTTTCTTGTTTTACAAAAGAAACTCCATTGCAGACTTTTCAATCCTAAATGTTTACTTATAAAAATCAATTTTTCTTACCATGCTTTTTTCAAACCGAATTGAAATATGAGTGTCTGAAAGATTACCGGAGATTGCATTCTATTAAAACCTAAATTTGATGAATTATAATTTTCATTAGAACTTAATTATGAAATTCAACCCATTCAAACCAATTATTCTGCTATCTGGTATATTAATCTTCGGACTTACATTAAGTACCTGTAAAAAGGAGAAAGAAGAAGTTCCTTCAGATGGGGTAATGATAACCGCAGAAGCAAAAATTATTGAAGAGACTACCTGGAATCAGAATTTTATTGATTTTGACAGCCTGAATTACACACTGACTTTTTCGAAGAGTGAAGCAATTGAAAATTTTAAAGTTGGTGATATAATTGTTTCCGGCAAAGGCGAAGGACTACTCAGACGTGTGACTTCACTGGAAACAGTAAATAATGAAATTATTGTACATACAGAAGCTGCTGCAATAACCGAACTGATAAAGCAGGGACTGGTTGATTTCAAGCAGCAGCTGACCATTCCGCAAATTAAAAGTATCGAATACCGTTATGAAGGAATTTCCCTGGATACCTCCAGCTACAAAAACGGTGACCAGACTAATTTTAACTGGGATATTAACACTGTATTATATGATGATGATGGTAATACCCAGACCACAGGGGATCAGGTAAGGCTAGCAGGAGATTTTAATTGCGACTGGCAATTTATCGCACTCATTGACATTGGATTGATAGATGGATTGAAAGAGGTTAAATTTGGTTTTGAATCGAATGAAAGCCTCGATTTAGAGTTAATTGCAGGGATTCAATATACTTTGGAAGAAAGCTATACGCTTGCAGTTGTTAATTTCACTCCAATAGTTGTGATGGTAGGTGTTGTTCCGCTGGTGTTTACACCTCAGCTTAAAATCGATGTTGGGATTGACGGTTACGCCAATGCAAGTATAACAACCAGTATAAGCCAGAATCTGGGTTTTGAAGCGGGCGTTCAGTACTTGAAAGCCAGTGGATGGAACAGTTATAATACTTATAATAAAAGTTTAAATTTTCAACCACCACAGTTGAATATGAATGCTGGTGCAGAAGCTTATCTCAAGCCTGAACTTTCAGTCAAACTTTTTTCAGTTACCGGTCCGTTCACAAATCTGAAACTTTATGGAAAAATAGAAGCTGACTTACTGGCTACGCCCTGGTGGAGAATATATGGCGGATTAAACATGTCTGCTGGTGTAAATGTTGAAATTCTGGACAGGTTTTTACTCGAATATACAGTTTCAGACTTAATCAACTATGAAGAACTGATTGCTGAAGCATCCGATAATCCTGGAACCTTGGCAACTGTCAGTAATTATGCTATCACCAATATCTCCAAAACTACTGCAAGAGGAGGAGGCAATATTTCAGCCGAAGGCAGTGCTTCAGTTACTGAACGCGGAGTATGCTGGAGTACTTCACAGAGCCCAACTGTTTCTGATGCCCATACTTCTGATGGTATCGGAATCGGCGGTTTTTACAGCAATATAAACGGATTGACACAAAATACACTATACTATGTCAGGGCTTATGCCACAAACACTGAAGGAACGGCGTATTCAGAAAACGTTTCTTTTACAACATTATCAGGTGGACAAGGTGGTACGGTTACGGATATAGATGGCAATGTGTATCAGACAGTTATAATCGGAACACAACAATGGATGGCTGAAAACCTTAAAGTAACCCATTACCGTAATGGAGAACAAATACCTTATGTAACTGACGATGCAGAATGGTTAGGACTTACAACTGGCGCCTATTGCTGGTACAATGACGATCAGGCAAACTATGGAAATGAATATGGTGCTTTGTATAATTGGAATACTGTGGCTGACAGCCGTAATTTATGTCCTGTTGGCTGGCATATACCAAGTGATGCGGAATGGACAACTCTAACTGAATATCTGGGTGGTTCAGCATTTGCCGGGGGACAATTAAAAGAAGCGGGTACAGCACATTGGTTAGATCCTAATTATGGCGCTACGAATGAAAGTGGTTTTACAGGCTTGCCTGGCGGTTTGCGTTCTGCTGCGGGTTGGGATTATCAATATAATGGTGAAAACGGTTATTATTGGAGTTCCTCATTGAATGGCGACAGTAGTGGCTACCTGCTTTATCTGACATTCGCCAGTACAGAAGGGGTTGTAAGTTGGATTGGTACTCGCGATGGATGTTCTGTTCGATGCATAAAGGATTGA
The DNA here is from genome assembly GCA_903957365.1 of uncultured Bacteroidota bacterium. Classification (GTDB taxonomy): domain Bacteria; phylum Bacteroidota; class Bacteroidia; order Bacteroidales; family F082; genus CAJBPB01. The sequence goes on along the minus strand of CAJBPB010000298.1, from coordinate 4,959 downwards.
TAATATGAAAGTTAAGTTTAATTTTTAGTATTGTTAAGTTTGGAAGTATTGTATTTCATTGAATATTATATGTGCTGTATAGATCATTGCCGGCTTTCAACAAATAATTATAGGTTGCTGAGAACAGATTACTCATTGATATAAATAGGGTCTGCTGAAAAAACGTTAACTCCATGAATATCAATCACTAAATTTGGATTAAACTGAATAAAATACAAGCAATTTTATCAATCACACTGAATAAGCCTACGTGTCCTATTATCATACTATTCTCAACCCTGTCTGTCCCTCTTAACTCCAATAGTTTACATAGAGCAAAAGGACATTGATCAGAGAGGATCTTTTGCACCTGGTAATTATGGAAAAATAATTTTTTACTTTAATTTTTTTTTATTGCAGAACGCATGAAAAAGCAAAGGTCGAAAAGATATCATCGACTTCTACAATGAAAGCACTTTTTTGATTCATAACCTTTGACTCCTTTTAAATGCAGTAATATTAAGCATTACAGAAGTTTTTATCCTGTAAATTGTCCATTAAGCCTCGATGTGATAACTATGATCTTGTATCAACCTCTGTGTAACGATGGTGGTGGTTGGAGTGAAGCGTCTTTTTGCTGAGGGCAGGGATTGGCAATGAACGGGCTGAGGCACGAAGCTGGTGGAATTGCCAATGGTGCGGTGGGTGCAAAAAGTGTGACAGAAAAAGACAACCCAAGGGCGTGCGGTAGGAGGGTGCAGCAAAAATACAGAGAAGCCCGCAGCAATCTGTTCTGCCTGTGTGGTAAGCCTTGCAAGGGCGATGGATTTTTGATGCACGAGTGAAATGGAATGGATTACAAAACCATGCGAAATGATTACCCGCGGTGAATCTGTGCGCGCGGTAGCAGGGGATCTTTCCTTAGGTTCTAGATTATGTCATGATAATTACAAGCATTATTTTGGTAAGCACTTAATAAAATTTGAATTCTTGCCGAGTTGGATTATTAAGCGTTATTTCAGTTCCATAAGTCTTACCATTAAATCTTGCTCTGTCCTCACTTGCATCCATAGTGTAAACCAATTTAGTTCTTTTGGAGTCCGAAAATAAAAATATCTTTTCAATGAAACAGAACATTCCATTATAGTTCAGGTCTTCCTTAAGCCATTTTTCCGGAGACCAACTATTACCCATAAGAGGAAAATCAAGTAAGGAATATTCAATCACACCATATAAAGTTCGGTTAGAGTTCAATTCACCTAATATTTTTTCAGCCGAATTCTGTGATATAACTATTTTATTGAAATCGAGGTGATTCGCCGCAGCTAAATAAAAACTACCAAAACTTGTTTGTTTAAAATTCCCTAAGCCTCCGCCAGAGTTAAGAGAGCCACCAGCAGTTCTGTTATTAAAATCCAAGATATGTATAGGTATAAAGAGCTGGAAACTGCCATTCTCAAAGGAATATTTACTTAAATAGCTTTCAAATGAAACCTGGTAGTGTTTGGAGTAATCAATTTCCAGTATTTTGGATTCAATTTCCTTTTTAGCTTCTTCACTTAATTTCTGATGCTTAAATTCATCACTGTAAGAGATTTTCTTTAAATCTTTAAGGTAAGAATCAATATACTTTTGGTTGTTTTTATAATCGTAATTAAGAGAATGCAACACATAATAATTGAAATCAATTTCAGAGAGTTCATTCCCTGGAACAAACGATGAAGAGTTGTCAATACTAGTGAAATTTTCGCTCTTCTCAGGTATTGTATTGTTTATAATTTGTTCAGATTTTGATAAAGTCAAAACCGGTGTAATAGAAACTGAAGCATCGCCCTTTACCAGAATTGCATTGATGCTTGCCATCTGACCTTCGGTTATGGCGGCTTTTTCAATGGCATTTGCATAACCGGCAAGGGAAAGTTCTACAGTATAATCGCCAATCAGGATATTTTTGAGGGTAACGGGTGTTTGTCCCATTTCTTTGCCATTCATTTTAATTGTGGCCTCAAAAGGAGTGCTAATTACTTTCAGGTTACCCGTTTTAGGCGTAGGACGCAACGTAAGATTAATCGGTTGCCCAATGGTAACTGTTTGTTTTTCAATAGCAGTTTGGTGTTTGTCCAATTTAGCCTCAAAAGTATAAATACCCGGATTCAAACGACCCTGCCATTTGGAGTTGGCTTTAAATTCGCCATTAATATATATATCTGCGATTGGTTCGGTGGAAAGAGTAATGCCAGCAAAAGTTGGATTCATGTTTATGCTGATTGGTTTTGTTTCTCCTGCTGTAATTGAAAACCTTTCTGTAGTAGTAGCATACATATCACGACTGATTGTAATCATATGATCACCAACCGGTAGCTTTTCAAAAACACATGGTGTTACCTTGCCTGTTTCTATACCGTTGAGTGTTACAGAGGCTCCATTCTCAGGGCTTGAACTGAGTTGTACTGTTCCATAATTTACTTTTAAAGTCAGATCAATTTTTTGTTTCTGTGTTCCGGTAAGCAATTCAACTACACCAGCATCATTTAAATATAGTTCTTTTTGCACACGCCAGGTATATTTACCCACAGCTAACTCATTCTGGTAAGGCGTTTTACCTGCTGCCACATCGTTGATATACACATCAGCACCGGGAGGATTGGTGTTAATGAGTAACCATTGTGTTGGAATTTCTTCTTCAACTACGGTAGTAACAACCTTTCCTGAAACCAGAAACATTTCGTAACAAACTCCTTCTTGAATTGATTCCGTAAAGAAGTAATCGCGTAATGGCAGGAATGCCTTGTGTGTGATGGTTATTCTCTTGGCGCCTCGTGGAATCCATATCCAGATCTCACCATCTTTTTGCTCGGTTTTGGTGATGCCAAGACTGCCGATATCAAAGGAAAAACCCTTCTCAAGGGTAGCAATCTTGATGATGGCGCACAAATCACCATTCATATCTTTTTCCGGATAGTTTTGCCGGGCATCCATATCGTTGGGTAAAGCCCTGAACGACTTTACAGAAATGCTTTGGGAAAAGGAACTTATTCCAAACACGAGCAAAAAGAAAAGTAGTATCGTCCTTTTCATGTAATTCAATATCAATTTATTGTCTTAAAAATTTTCCATACCATAGATGCTTCCATCCGGTTGTTTCTCTGGTTGCCAGGTACGAACATAGATAACCGGAGTGTCTGGATCAGGGAATTCAACCTGAAGGTAAAGATAACCACTATCACCGTAATTGCTTGAAAAATAGTTTTGTTTGATCTGAATTCCATACAGATTCCCTTTGCCACCTTTTGAAATGCCGCGGCGTACTTCGTTGTCTTCAAATTCGATGTTGATATATTCCTTGCTTCTGAAAGAGGCTTGTAAATGCTTGATATAATCAGCCTTGGATAATTTGTTGTAAGTGATTATCTGACTCTGAAATTTATTTTCAGCGGTGGGATTCATTTTCAATACTGAGCCAACAATGATTAAAGCTTTGTCGGAAAAGATAGATTCGATATAATCTATCCTTTTCAATGCGTAGGCTGTTTTATAATGCTCAAGAAATGTGATGATGGTGAGTCTTTCTTCCGGTGGCCAGGCATCGTTGTTGAGGATATCATCGAGGGCAGTCTGGTTTAATCCGAAAGCAATGCTTTCAATTTTGTTCTGCTCATTGAAAGCGAAAACGAGGTCTTCGACAAACTTTTTGTTGTTGCTGAAGCTGAATCCCATTTTCAAAGGTCTGACAATGGTTTTACCATTTGCGCTTAATGCTTTTAAATCCGAAATCGGCATCGGAACAGCTTTACCATAAGAACTAAGTTGGGTTAACATAGCATAACCCTCCACAGTAAAATATTGTTTTACGGTTTCGGGTTGCTGATTTAGTATAGCATCTGAAACCAGTTTTACAATGGGCTTGTATTGTGAAACATCATCTACTACCAAGTCTTTAACGCTATTCATGGAGGTAACAGCAACCGGGCTGATTGATTCCATTGCAGATGTTTCAACGACTGTTGTAACTTCAAAATGGGCTTTGCGAAACGGCACAGGAATAGTTGCTGACATGACCTGTTCGAGTTCCTTGTCAGCACGTGCCTCACCTGTAAACATATATTCAGCTTTCATTTTTACGGAGGTGAAATTGCTTTGTGCCGGCATTTCGATGAATCCAATTCCGTCTTTTGCAGAAGTGACAGTGCCCCAGTCACGTCCATCGAACCAGGTATAATCAAAATTCTCAACCGGGATATTTTTATAGGTGATCCCCAGATTGGCAACCTGATAGGTTGCTTCTTTCTGCCAGCCTGAGATACGGATATTCAGATTGTCAAAAACATCGTTAATCCGTGCTGGCAGCCAGTTAATGAGCGGACTTGGCTGACCTTCCTTCTGGATTGTAAGATAGTTTGCATCTGGATGTGATTTCAGGAGTATTAATGCCCAGTAATAGTATTTCAGTGCGTCCGCTACTTTTGCCTGAGAGATATACCTATCCGCTTCATTGGCAAAATCGAGGATGCGGTTTTTGCGCTGATCAAAGATTTTCTGCACATCTTCTTTGCGGATATAGCGCAATACCTTTGCTTCGGGTTCGTCTGAAAGAATAAGCCTTTCGGTATTGGTAAGCGTGGCATTTGAATAGGTATTCACCACTGACTGCACTTTTTCCTTTTTAAATGATTCCGCTTTGTTGCCCGAATTATCAACAGCAAGTACATCCATCGAAAACCTGCTTTCGACATTGACCGAGATCTGACTGATTAACTCGCTTAAGGCTTGCTTATCAGCCTGTTCAATGCTTGCTCCATTGCCTTCTCCATACAGGAATTTGTTTGGATTGGCTTTTATCTCAGCGGCGCTTTGTGACCAGCTTATTATTGAGATCAGGCTAAAAAATGTTGTAATAAGTGACTTTCTCATATTTTCAGTCTTTTACAAATAATCGCGAAAATGATATTTATAAAAATAAATATATATTTATCTGATTAT
>CAJBPB010000297.1 GCA_903957365.1 uncultured Bacteroidota bacterium | reverse complement strand
TATTTGATGAACCGACTTCGGCCCTCGACCCTACCATGGTGAGTGAGGTTTTATCGGTGATTCGCCGTTTAGCCAAGGAAGGCATGACCATGGCAATCGTGACCCATGAAATGGCTTTTGCTAGGGACGTATCTAATCGAGTTTTTTACATGGATCAAGGGCTTATTTATGAAGAAGGGAGCCCAGAACAAATTTTTGATGCTCCACAAAAAGAAAGGACCAAAGCGTTTATTAATCGCATCAGAAACTTGGTCTTTACCATTCAATCTCAAGACTTCGATTTGTATGCTCTAAACGCCGAAGTCGAACTGTTCTGTGAAAAACAATTCTTAGCAAAAAAATTGAGGGACAATTTATTGCTGATTATTGAAGAACTGCTGCTCATATACCAACCATACCTAGGCAATGTAAAGCTGCTCTTGACCGTAGCCTATTCAGAAAAAACCGAAGTATTGGAGTTAAACTGCCAAGCCGATGGAAAACCGTTTAACTTTTTAGAAAGCAACAGCCTACCAGATGAAATCGGACTGAATCTCATTAAGAGCTTCTCCAGCAAGATTGATTACGACTGGAAAGACAACAAAAATACATACCTTATCGTGATCAAAAGTTAAGGTCCTTGTAGAGTGGGCATAGCTTTTATGATGGGGATGCCTATGTCATTTTTTCGTAACATGGCAACCATAAAGTGTTGTCCACTAAGCCGTTTTTTCAGTCTTGATCTTTATTTAATATAAGAAAATTATGACCATTAATTTTAATGCTAGCTTCCGAAGAAACATCATTTCATTTGCTTGGACATGGGTTGGTCTACTTATTTTTATAGGCATCATGTCTCTCTTTGCGATTTGGTCCATGAACCATGTCTACCTTGATGGAGCAAAAATAACCCAAGATAATAGCCTATTAGAAAACGAAACATTAAAATCTCAAATCCATTTTAAAGTTCAAGTGCAAGAATGGAAAAATACCTTGCTACGAGGACAAAACCCTGAAGACAAGGCTAAATATTTTGCAAAATTTGAAGAAAATGAAAATAAGGTTGCACATCACCTCAGACAATCACAGAAAATTTGTTCCTCCATTCACAACAAAGCCACCTGTCAGCCCATAGAGGTTGTTCGATTTGAACACGAAGAATTAGGCCGTGCATACAGAGAAAAACTTAACAATGGCTCACTCGAAAATTATGAAGGTATTAAAAAAATAGACGCCAGTGTCAGAGGCATAGACCGTAAAACCGAAAAAGACATTGACATGCTTTTTGCTAAATTTTCTAAGATAAAAAATGAGCAAGTACTTAAGACGAAATTAGAGATAGAAAATCGTTACTTAATTTTGAGACAATTTGTTTTAATCGTTTTATTTATCTCCCTTAGCATCAGCGGTTTTAGCTTATATAAAATTCTGCGCAGCACAAAAAATCAATAAAATCATGACCGAGTTGATTTCCACATTCGCAGGATTGGGGTTCTTCCTAACCGGGTTGCATTTTTTATCGGCTAGCATGAAACCCCTCGCTGGCAAACAACTTCGTTTAATGCTGGGGAAAATGACCGGTAGCTATGCCAGTGCGGCTTTAATTGGAACCGCGTTAGGGGCATTAACACAAAGTACTAGCGGCTCTACATTTGTTTGCATGGGGCTGGTGAATTCTGGTGCCATCAAATTTAGAAATGCCTTAAACATCATCGCTTGGTCCAGTGTGGGCGGCTCGCTATTGGTTTTCTTGGTGTCCATCGACATACGCTTGGCCGGCTTGGCAATGATTGCCTTAGTCGGGCTATCTAACTTGTTCAATTTTGGTCGAATTGAAAAAGTAAAGTATTTAGTGGCCATTTTATTAGCCTTGGGTATCTTGTTGCTGGGGCTGGGCATGATTAAAGACGGCGGCCATTTATTAAGAGACTCTCAGTGGGTTAATGACTTCATTCAATTTG
>CAJBPB010000296.1 GCA_903957365.1 uncultured Bacteroidota bacterium | reverse complement strand
ATCAGCAGAGGGTGGTCAATTTGAATCGGCAGAAGGTGGTCAATTTGAATCGGCAGAGGGTGGTCAGTTTAAAACGGCAGAGGGTGGTCAATTTGACCGAAGTTTGCACCCATCTACGATCTTATCCTTAATAATTACAAGGTTTTTGTGATCGATAAAGAAGAATTGCCACACCTCAGATATTCCGATGTATGGCGGGTAACCAAAATTATGGCGCCGGATTTTAAAACAACGAAATATGATCGCATAGGGAAAATACTTTTGCTTATTCCTTTCCTTCTAATATTAGGGATCGTGCTGATTATCACAAAATTGTTCAAAAATGCTGATTGGATAGGCAGGTCATTTCATCTCAATTTTGCAAGACTTTTTATGTTTCTGCGTGGCAGAAAACCGGAATACTGGACAAAGAAAGAACGAAGGGATCAATACCCCGATGCTGAGGAAGAGGATATCCCTTCATTTTTCGAGATGTGTAAAGAACGTAAGGTAAAGGTTGTGCTATATAGTTACATTCCCCTCACAATAGAGCAAAACAGAAAATTGGATAAATTGATTTCAAGAAATGATGACTTATCATGTCAGGTAATCTCAGCGCTTCCTGATTTGGAAGCCTGTATCAGACAGGAAAACATATCAATAGCAAATTCAAAGCTTGTTATCAGCAAAATTTCAGAACGCGATGAAGCAGAAAAACTCGGCTTTAATACAGCTTACAATTTTGCACCCGATATGAACGTTGATATTTGGGATTCAGCCCCGTACGAAATCTATGACAATCTTTATAAAAATGCCCGCACAACACTTGATGTATTCAAACACCATATCATTCCTCAGTAAATAATTGATCATAATGAAAATTCAGCGATTCACAGGCACCATCAGTTTTCTGCCCGGCAAAATATTTGTCCACAACATGGGTATACAGGCGATCAATACAACAACAGACCGTGCCATCCTAAAAGACAATGAGTTGATCATCAGTATCAATCCAGTGAATAATCAGGCTTCCGGCGTTCTAAAATTGCTAACCAGTGATGCAATCAGGTTTACTGGCTTTTTCACCTATGCCGGAAAAGAACAGCCAGAGGCAAATACAGCATTAGAATACTACGACAACGAATAATCCGCTATTCTTCTGGGTGAATGGACAGAAGACGCACAAACATATACTTGCCTTATTTCATTAATAAAGGTCAGTCAGTTACTTGAAACATCAGACATCAATATGCTAAAGTTTATATAACCTCTGGTTCTCGAAATTTCATTTCTAGGCTGGTTGGTAAACTCCTCGATATGAATGGTGAAACAATTGGTCAGGGAGGAATACAATACAAAATTCCTGCGCTGTAATTTTGATGAAAACTAAGAATCTGTCTGGATTTAATTTTTAAGTTTTTTTGAAGGATTAGACCCTTAGTCGAGCCAAAATAATCATTAATGGCAGCGCTATTGCCTGAGATTTTAATGAAGTAGTTAGCCCGATTCAACAAAATGTCTAAGGATAAATTTCATACAATTTCGCAATGAAATAATTCAAAAACATACTGTTTCCAAGAGTTTTCATTAACATTAAAGGCCGGATT
>CAJBPB010000295.1 GCA_903957365.1 uncultured Bacteroidota bacterium | reverse complement strand
CAGCCCGTGGAATCGATGTTGACGATCTTGAATATGTGATTAATTTCGAAATGTCGAATATCGCTGAAACCTATGTGCACCGAATCGGCAGAACCGGAAGAGCCGGCGCCAAAGGCACAGCGATTTCGTTTTGCGATGCTGAAGAGAAAGCCTATTTGAAAGACATCGAGAAACTGATTTCCAAAAAAATTCCAGTTATCCAGAACCACCCATTTCCATTGATGGACCACAATCCGGTGAAAACACCCAAGGTGCAGTTTGTCAGAAGAAATGCCGGACACCAGGGCCCCAAACCTGCAGCTGCAAGCTCAGGCAGAAGGTGGTCGGGGAGGTAGATTTTATAAAACCAGATTCAATCTCGATTAATTATGGAATTTGGATGCCACAATGGTTTAAAGCGAAATGCGTTGAAAAATTCAGTGTTGATTCAAAATGCAGATTGCAAAGTTAAAAAGCAAATATTAAGCATGATAGCTGCATTGAACATTGCAAACTCCTTATGGTGACACATCTTAAGCCTCTGTGGAACTCCTTTCAAAACTCTGAGGAACTCTGTGGTTTCATTTTCAAATGACAAAATCAATTAATATTGATGAAGCAGTCGGATTAAGCAAGTCAGATTATTTATTCTAACTGATTTTTATTAACGACAGAGTAACACTGGGGAAGTCACGGAGTTGCACAGGGTCAGTTCAAAATGAAGGAATAAACCGCAATGCTGCACTGACGACATTATTCTGTTTTTTTGCGGTGCAGTTCGGCATGCTCAACGTATCGATTTGCTAAAATCGTAACAATTCTATTTGAATTATTTTGAATTCTTATCAAAGCAAGCTTACCTTTGAAAGACAAAGTGAGTTGTATAAGATTAACAGTAATTTTAATAAAACAACACGGTTATGCTACCCGGACCAAATTACATTTACCGATGCCCATTGTGTGATACACTTTATTCAAAATACAGTTTGATGAGCGGTAACACTTTTGGAGCAGATTTCTTTTCGGATGGTCGATATTTCGCCCGTATGCTACCCGAGTTTCCGATCATCACAAAATGCTTCGAATGCACCACCATTTTCTGGCTCGATAAAACCAATGAAATTGGATCTTATTATTGGGGTGAAAAAATCAATAAGGAATGGGAAGAAGCATTCAATGCTGATTTTCTGACACTAAATGATTATTTCCTGGCTTTCGAATTTCATCTGCCAAGAACAATCAAACAAGAAATATACATCCGAAAAAGAATCTGGTGGAAAATGAATGACAGTATTCGTTTTAAAGAGGAACTGCCGGCTTACGAAAACGAAAACCAGCTCTGGTCTGACAATATCAATAAGCTAATCAGTTTGTTAAACAGCGGTGATGATGACGAAAAAATCATAATTGCTGAATTACACCGCAATCTGGGAAATTTCGACACATGCAAGAAAATACTTGACAGTATTGCAAATCCAAAATACGACTGGTTGAAAAAAGCCATGACAAAAGCATGCAAATCAAAGAACAAAAAGGTATTTCAACTCAAAAAATAGCATCACGGTCCGATTCATTTATTAAACTGTTTTATTGAAAAAACCATAAAATACCCTTATCTTTAGCATCAAAATCATTTTGCTATGATAAGCAATTGGATCAGAAATTTGCTCCGTGGATTAAGTGTCACATCCATGGTTTTTGTCTTTCAGGCCTGTTATGGCACGCCACAGGACATGAAATATGATATGTATATCGAAGGTGTCGTGAAAGCCAGAGCGACTGGAGATCCAATTCAAGGAATCAGGGTTTCGCTTACTGAAACTGATCAGTATGAGTTTACGGATGATAGGGGTGTTTTTTCCTTTTATACCGACATCGCCACCAGTTACCCCATACTTTTTGAAGATGAGGATGGTGGTCAGAATGGGGCTTTTATGACCAGAGACACTGTGCTCGATCCTGAGAACTACACTATTTTTTTTGAAATAGCACTGGATCGGGAATAAATGTTCGAATATTTCAAAAACAAACTTTTCCGGCGTTTCAAAAACAATGAAGCAAATATTCATGAACTGAATTATCTCTTTTGGGAATGTACGATGCGCTGTAACCTCAATTGTCTGCATTGCGGAAGTGATTGTTCCAAAAACAGCTCATCTGATGACATGCCGCTGGAGGATTTTCTTTCAGCTTTAGATACGATTGAACCCAAATCGGATAATTTTATGGTAGTGCTCACTGGTGGTGAGCCGCTGATGCGCAAGGATATTGAACAATGTGGCCGGGAAATCAGAAAACACGGGGCTCGCTGGAGTATGGTTACCAATGGCTATCTGTACGACCAGGAAAAACACAATGCATTACTCAATGCGGGCATGGGGGCGTTAACAATCAGTCTCGACGGCCTTGAAGAGAGTCACAACTGGTTACGTAACAACAAAAACAGTTTCGCCCGGGCAGACAATGCCATCTCGCTGGCAAGGAGTTCAACGCGCCTTAATTTTGATGTGGTAACCTGTGTGAACAGAAAAAATATTGAAGAATTACCATTGATTTACAATTATTTACTTTCAAAAAGTGTGAAAGCCTGGCGGCTGTTTACCATCATCCCGATTGGAAGAGCTGCAAACAATCCTGAATTGATTTTAACTGATCAGCAATTTACTGAAATGCTCGGATTCATTAGCCGGACCAGAAAACTAAAAACTATTGACATTAAATTCAGTTGTGAGGGTTATGTTGGCAAGTTCGAATCGAAGGTGCGTGATTCTGGATTTTTCTGCCGGGCGGGCATTAATATTGGCTCGGTTCTTATTGATGGTTCCATCTCTGCCTGTCCTAATATAGACCGAAGTTTTATACAAGGAAATATTTATTCCGACAATCTTTTTGAAGTATGGAACAAGAAATTTCAGATGTTCCGCGACAGAAAATGGACAAAAACCGGACAATGTGCCGGATGTAAAGATTATACGGACTGCCAGGGAAACGGGATGCATCTTTGGCATGGAGACAAGGAAAATGTCCTGGTTTGCCATAATGAAAAGATCAGTAATTAAAGTTTGTCCATAATGTCCGATTTCTTCGTTATTCTCGATCTTCAAATCAGTCATGTACCACAGTACACTCCTGATTTTCAGCTCATCGAAACCTCGAACTCGAACATTCTGAATCAAACTCCCGACTTTGCGGACTTATAACTAACCGCTATCCCTCACGGGTTTTTCGCTTCTCAATACACATAAAGTGGTCATACAAGTATTATTTCCAAATTATTTTAGTTTGCCAGAAACTTTACCGGATTTTATTTTTGAGTAGTTTTTTGAAGAATTAAGAACTCTCAGACGAGACAAAATTGACATTAATAACAGCACTATAGACAAAGATTTTAACAAAGTATGAGAGCTTGATTCACAAAAAAATGCCAAAGGATAAATTTTAGACAATTTCTTAGTTTAAAACCCAGAAACACCTAAATTTATACATTCAAATAAAATACAATGGCAAACCTCTCAGTGAATTTTGCAGGAATAAAAGCCCCAAATCCTTTTTGGCTGGCATCCGGCCCACCATCAAATACAGGTTATCAGGTAATGAAAGCATTTGACACAGGCTGGGGCGGTGCCGTCTGGAAAACGATGGGAGTCCCGACAATCAATGTTTCAAGTCGATATGGCGGAGTGAATTACCACAAAACCCGATTAATGGGATTAAATAATATCGAGTTGATTTCCGACCGGCGACTTAGCGACAATCTCAGGGACATTGAAGAGGTAAAAAAACATTTTCCTAATCATGCCATTATTGCCTCTCTCATGGTTCAAACACGTGAGGAGTGGCACCAAATAGTGAAAGATGCCGAAAACGCAGGGGTGGATGGCATTGAGTTGAATTTCGGATGCCCCCACGGCATGTGCGAGCGTGGCATGGGATCGGCTGTCGGGCAGGAACCCAGACTTGTTGAACTGATTACAAGTTGGGTGATGGAAGTAGCTAAAACGCCGGTCATCGTGAAGCTTACTCCTAATATCACCGACATTACCGAAACAGCAAAAGCAGCCAAAAGAGGAGGTGCTGATGCCATTTCACTGATCAACACCATACAAAGTATTATCGGAATTGATATTGATAATTTTATCTCTTATCCGATTGTCGGATCTATGAGCACCAATGGTGGATATTCGGGACCAGCAATCAAACCCATTGCCCTGAACATGGTGAAGAACTGCGCATTGGACAAGGAAATTGGCATTCCCATTTCTGGTATCGGCGGAATTGAAACCTGGCGTGATGCTGTTGAGTTTTTTTTGCTGGGTGCGGGCACAGTGCAGGTTTGCACAGCAGTGATGCATTATGGCTTCGGCATTGTTAAAAATATGAGTCACGGTCTGGAACAATATATGAACGAAAAGGGTTTTCAATCAGTGGACGAAATTACCGGAAAAGCCTTGCGTCATGTTACCGAATGGGAAAACTTAAACCTTAAATATGAAGTCATTGCGGCCATTGATCAGCAAAAATGTATTGGTTGTCATTTATGTTTCATAGCATGTGAAGATGGTGCTTACCAGGCTATTACGCTTCCAAAAGACTTAACAGACAAAATACCGGTAGTTCTGGCTGAACGATGCGTTGGCTGTAATCTTTGTGCATTGGTTTGTCCAGTTGAACATTGTATCACCATGATAAAAACAAAACGCGGAAATGAGGTTGAAACCTGGAAACAGAGAACCGAAGCAGGAAACATTCCTTCAACATTTGATGATGCAATGGCTGGTGGCTTGCAGCATCCGTCCTACAATCCAAATGATGCTTTGAAAAATAGACAGAATGATGAGAACTGAATCATCAAACATTTTTATTTCACTGATTTCTAAGAAAACAAAAGGGATTTTCAAGTACAAATTCAATTTATAAATAACAGATTTATGGCACGTAGAATCATTGGTATTTATCAAAAGCTTCCACTACTTGAAAGCTTGCCTCTTAGTTTCCAGCACCTTACTGCCATGTTTGGCGGCACCGTTCTGGCGCCCGTTTTAATGGGTGTTGATCCTGCCATTGCATTACTGATGAATGGAATCGGCACTTTATTATATACCTGGATTACCAAAGGCGGCATTCCGGCTTATCTGGGCTCAAGTTTTGCCTTTATTGCACCGGTTTTACTGATCACAACAACCTATGGAAGTTTTAATCATGCACAATCCGGTTTTATTTTTTTCGGATTGTTCTTTGTTCTCATGTCATTTGTAGTTAAAAAGTGGGGGATTCGCTGGATTGATATTGTAATGCCTCCAGCAGTGATGGGAGCAGTAGTAGCGATTATCGGACTGGAACTTGCACCCGTTGCCGCTCAACAGGCCGGACTGGCACCCTGGCCGACAGCTACCGGCAATATAGTAGCGCCGTATGTAATTGATATTGATACAATTATTGTTTCAATGGTTACTTTATGCATTGGAATTTTCGGTTCTGTTATGTTCAAAGGATTTATGCAGGTAATACCGATATTGTTTGCAGTGATTGCCGGCTATCTGCTTGCATTTGTAATGGGAATGGTCGATACCACAGTCATCGATAATGCGGATTGGTTTTCTTTACCACATTTTCAGGCACCTGTTTTCGATTTGACCGCAATAATCATTATTGCGCCTGCCTGCATTGTTGTTTTGGCCGAACATATCAGCCATCTGATCGTCACCGGAAAAATCACTGAAAGCGATCTGATGAAGAAACCCGGATTACACAGGTCATTACTTGGCGATGGCATCAGTAATATTTTGTCTGGATTTACAGGATCGACTCCCAACACTACCTACGGTGAAAATATTGGAGTGATGGCCATCACCCGTGTTTATTCGGTCTGGGTAATACGCGGAGCAGCCTTATTGGCTATCGCTTTTTCATGTATCGGAAAGGTTTCAGCTGCCGTCACTACAATACCAAATCCGGTCATGGGAGGCATTACATTACTGCTTTTTGGTGTGATTGCGATGCAAGGCTTCAGAATGTACGTTGAGCAAAAAGTAGATTTTAGTAAAAATATCAATATGGTCCTTGGAGCTATTACTTTTGCAGCTGGTGTGAGCGGGGCGGCGATCACAATTGGTTCGGTACAGCTAAAAGGTATGGCGCTGGCAGCTGTTGCCGGCGTAGTTTTGTCATTGATTTTTTGGATTTTTGATAAATTGGGTATAATGAACAAAGAAAACTAAACCATTCCGAAAAAACTACAACATCTGAACTTTTTGATTATCAATCAGACAAATTTCAACTATTTAAAGAACCTTTCATAAACCAGAAAATTTCCAGCAAAGCCCTTGATTAAGCATCTCAAAAACCAAAAAGAAAGTTTCTACTTTTGGAATATAAATTTTGATTCTTCTATTTTATGAAACAGCATTTTGTCAGTCTTAAATTTTTAGCGATTTTCATTATTAGCAGCCTGCAATATCAGAATGTTACAGCACAAAAGGAGGTTGAACATTTTTGTTTTGCCTTCATAACCGATATTCATGTCCAGGCTGAAAAAGATGCAGAAAAAGGATTTCTGCAGGCCATCCATCATGTAAATCAATCGAAACCCGACTTTGTAATTACCGGAGGTGACCTCGTGATGGATGCCCTTGAACAAAAACAAGGTCGCGCCGACAGCCTATACCAGATCTACATTTCAGCATCGGAACAATTTAAAATGCCCGTTTATAATACAATGGGCAACCATGAAGTGTTCGGACTGTATTCAAACAGTGGTATTTCGCCTGAACACCCGTTTTACGGGAAAAAAATGTTTGAAAAATATATTGGCAAGCGGTATTATTCTTTCGACCATAAAGGTTGGCATTTTATAATTCTGGATTGCATCGGTTTTACACCTGAAAGAGATTATTACGGTCATATCGATTCAACCCAAATGGAATGGATTAGACAGGACCTCGCAACCACAGATGTCAACACCCCCATTTGTGTCAGCACCCACATTCCTCTTGTAACCGTTTACACACAACTCGAGGAGGGCTCCTTTGCTACTAGTTCGGGCGGAATACTTATTGATAATTCGCTTGACGTACTCAAACAATTTGATCATCATAACCTGAAACTTGTATTACAGGGACATATGCATTTTCTGGAAAGCATTTATACAGGCAAAACCACATTTATAACCGGAGGCGCCGTTTGCTCTGGCTGGTGGGAAGGAAAGATCAAAGGACTGGAAGAAGGTTATTTAATGATCGACATAAACGGCGATGAATTTGACTGGAATTATGTTGACTTCGGCTGGGAAGCAAAATAAAGTTTCTTCTCCAAAATGAAACCATTGACACTTTCTTTTTTCACACAATTGATTCATTAAAAAAAGCCACCCAAAACTGTCACAAGGAGAACACAACTGTGTTTCCTTACAGACATTTACTCTACATTTGCTTTAATTCCAAATCCTATGAAGATGAAGTTTACGCTAAGCCTGTTAATTTGTTTGTCGATCAGCCATGGATTAATTTCCCAATCCGATTCATGGATTACTTTTTACGAACAATCAGAAAAAAAAGCTACCCCAGGTTATGCTGAAACCATGGATTTTCTTCAACGACTTGATCAGGAATCTGATCTTTTGAATCTTCAGAGTTTTGGCACCAGTCCGCAGCAACGTGATCTGGTTTATGCGATTTATGACCGGGATGGTTTATCCGATCCGGTTGAAATAAGAAAAAAAGGGCGTGTTATCATGCTGGTCGAAGCATGCATACATGCTGGTGAATCAGAAGGGAAAGATGCCATTCTGTTATTATTGAGAGACCTCATCATTCATAAAGAAAACGAAACCCTGTTCAGCAATGTGAGTGTTTTATTTATTCCGATATTCAATATTGACGGACATGAGCGTTTTGGAAAATTCGGGCGAATCAACCAGAATGGACCGAAAGAAATGGGATGGAGAACCACCGCACAGAATCTGAACCTGAACCGTGATTTTTTAAAAGCTGACGCACCAGAAATGAAGGCTTGGCTTCAATTATATAACCATTGGCAACCTGAGTTCTTTATCGACACGCATACAACTGATGGCGCAGACTATCAATATGTTATAACCTACGGACTTGAAACCAGTGGAAATATGGATGCATCATTGTCGAAATGGCAAAACGAAGTATTTCTGCCATTTATCACCAATAAAATGGACAATAAAAACATGCCGATATTCCCCTACGTTTATTTTAGAAACTGGCATGATCCAAGAAGTGGGTTGCTGTCAGGCGTAGCCGGACCCATGTTCTCCCAAGGATATACGGCAATACGTAACCGACCTGGTTTGCTTGTCGAAACCCATATGTTAAAGCCATATGATCAGCGTGTTGAATCGACCAAAGAGATTATTTTAGCTTCAATTCAACTTTTGAATAAGGAGCATAAACAGTTGAAATTTTTAATTGATGAAGCTGATGCTTATACAATATCAGAGGAATTCAGATCGAAACCTTTTCCGACAAAATTTACTGTTGATATGCATGACAGCATAATTACCACATTCAAAGGTTTTGATTATGAGGTTGACAGAAGCGATCTTACGGGAGGTGAATGGTTCATTTATGACAACAAAAAACCGATTAACATGCAACTCCCGATGTTTGATCACTGTAAACCTACCACTTTTGTGAATCTTCCTGAGGCTTATATTATTCCCGTTGAATGGTATGATATAATCGAAAGATTGCGATACCATGGTGTCAAAATGAAAACGATTGACAAGGAAACAGAAATGGATGTTGAAATATACAAATTCACAAAAGTGGATTGGCGGGATGAACCTTACGAAGGACGTAGTATCATCAAAAACATGACTTTCGAAACGAAAAAGACAAAAATACTATTTCCCAAAGGGAGCATGATTGTATCAATGAATCAACCACTTGCAAAAGTTATTGCACATTTACTGGAGCCTAATGGAAACGGTTCGCTGGTCGAATGGGGATTTTTTAACCAGATTTTTGAACAGAAAGAATATGCCGAATCTTACGTTATGGAGCCACTTGCCCGTAAAATGCTTGATTCGATACCTGGTTTACGCACTGAATATGAATTGAAAAAGCAAAGTGATTCGGTTTTTGCCAAAGATTCATGGGAACAGTTGAACTGGTTTTACAGTAAAACACCCTGGTGGGATCAAAAATACATGGTCTATCCTATCGGCCGGATTATCGAGTAATTTTTAATCAGGATTCTTACAGATAATATCTACCCATTACAACACATAAGGTTCCAAAAACAGATAATTGAGCCAATATCTGAAGATTGAAAACAGAAGGATCTAATTCAAATTATTTTGCCTTTTTCGCAATATCAGCCATCGGAATGGTATTCAGCATACCGATCAATTCATTTTCATCAGCGATACCATTCGTATTCACCGTCAGCAAAGAATTATCAAAGGGCAATTGCACAGTACATGACACAACACCTTGATCATCTGTGTTTTTAGTGAGTAATGCCTTATATCCGGCCACCTTTATCTTTTTTTGATTTGGATCTGAAGTCATGAATCCCGGCATTGCCAACATGGTATTTAATGCTTTAATCATGGGTGAATCGCCCAGAATATCAACACCAACACTACTGACATCAGACTTGTAATTACGATGGACAGTTATACCGGCAAAGCCGCCAACTCCACCAGAATAGCTATCTTCGGCAACAAGTTTCTGCATTTTTCCCATCTCAGCAGGAAGCATTTCCAGAATTTCCTTCGCGATAATCTGGTTTATTTCCTGCAATGCCTGTTGAAGTGCAAAACGTGTATTTTCGAGATCACCCGAACTATAGGAGGTTTTTGCCTGATCTAATTTTCCTGTAATATACTGTGCATATCCTTGTATGACAAAGAATTGCGATGCCAATATGGCACATATTATTAATGTTTTCATTGTTCGCCCAATTGTTTTTTAATTTTTTCAATATCAAACTCATTGGCAGCATCCATAATTTCCTGCTCATTCTCGAAGTTTATTCCATCAAAAACCAATAAAGAAGTCTGGCCAAAGGGAATATTCAAACTATAACCCGAGGATTCATCGAAAACCATTAGTGCCTTATAGCCTTTATAGCTTACCTCTTTTCGGTTTGGATCCTGTGCAGTTGAGTAGGCACCCGAAGCCCAATACATATTTATTCCGGTAAACATACCAGCATCATTGGCAATCATCACTTCCAATTGCTGATCTGCCTTACGATATACTCTTTTTATTACCAATCCGACAAATCCCACTCCCGTGCTGGTCACATTATCTTCTTCTTCAACCTTTGGAAGCTGATGTGCTTCGTTGGGCAAGTCGTTCAATACCTGCTTACCAATTTCAATCTCCACACCGAGTAAAGCCTTTCGGGTTGCATCTCTCGCACCAGCATAATTTTTGTCGTTTGCCGCCTTTTCTGCAACTTCAATACTTTCATTCACATTGGGAGCACTGTTTTCTAATGCGGCACCCTTTGTATTGGTTGGCCCGGTATTTCCTGATTCGGCATTTTCTGAAGGAGCGTTCTCATTTGGGGGTTGATCCCCTTCTTTGAAAATCTTTTGAACTACTTTGTCTTCTGCTTTGTTCTGGATTTTACGAAGGATGCTCTGAGATTGCGCTTGTTGATTCATCAATCCAATGAAAAACAGTAGTAATCCCAGTCTGAATAATAAATGTTTCATGGTATATTGTGTTTTATAAAGGAGAATAAAAATACTCTAAAATATGGTATTTGTCAACGTAAAAAAGTTTTTATTGCATTATAACAATTGCAGCAACTCAAATCTTCAATTATTAGAAACCGTTTAACTTCATTGTTACGGTTGGGATCAGCATTAAAATCCCCAGAAAAAACAAAATCAATAT
This sequence comes from uncultured Bacteroidota bacterium, assembly GCA_903957365.1. Taxonomy (GTDB): domain Bacteria; phylum Bacteroidota; class Bacteroidia; order Bacteroidales; family F082; genus CAJBPB01. The sequence continues at coordinate 53,931 of CAJBPB010000295.1, read as the reverse complement.
CAGCGGCCAAACCCATTTCAACCATTTCTGATATGGAATGCGTGCAACGCCTAACACACCGATCAACACACCTGAAGTAGGTGTAATCATATTCGTAAAACCGTCACCAAACTGAAATGCCATCACGGTTGCCTGACGCGAAATCCCGATCAAATCACTGAAAGGCGCCATGATTGGCATAGTGATAGCCGCTTTTGCTGAACCGGATGGTATCACCAGATTTATAACTGTTTGAATAACGTACATGGTGCTTACCGAAGCTATATCACCAAAATCGCGCATTGATTTTGACAAACCAAACAATATGGAGTCAATAACACCTCCGTTTTCAAGAACGACAATAATACCACCAGCAAGGCCAACAATAATCGCAGCTGAAGAAATATCATTTACACCTTCCAGAAAAAGCTTCGCAATATCATTCGCCGATTTATTGATTGCCAATCCACTTGAAATACCTAATGCCAGAAATAAAGCTGCAATTTCCATCACATACCAATCATACCCCATTACTCCGACAATTAAAAAGACAATCGTATAAGTAAGAAGCAGCAAAATGAAATAATGGACACTTTTACGAAGTGAGAAAAACCCAGCGATTCCAAAAATTACAGTTAAAACAGGTAACACATTGAATTTGAATGATGAAAGTCCAACTTTCAAAGTCGTAACAGGATAAAACCACGAAAAAGCGATCAGAGCAGCGAACACACCAGCATAAACAAACCAGGAAATTTTTGGTGTATAATATACGATCTCTTCATTTTCGTTGAGTTCCTTTTTTCTCCAATAATCATCTTCCTCATACATTGAAGAAGAGGTTGGGTTCCTTTTTACTTTATGAGCATAACGAAGCACAAAAATAATTCCAACAATATTGATTAAAAACCAGCAGACTATACGAAATTCAATTCCTGAAAACAATGGAATCTCAGCCAATCCCTGGGCAATTCCAATGGTGAATGGATTCAAAATTGCGCCTGCAAATCCAAGATGAGCCCCCACATACACCATACACACACCCACAATAGAGTCATAACCCATCGAAATGGCAAGTGGAATTAAAATGATTGTAAATGCTATGGTTTCTTCACTCATGCCGAAGATAGCGCCAAATAAACTGAACATAATCATTACCAATACGATAACCATATTATCTACTCCTATTGTACGCATAAAAGCATTATGCTCAAGTTTTCTGACAAAGCGCAGGAAAGTGAAAATTGCCACATCTATTGCCTTACTTTGGTTCATAATCCAGAAAGCCCCGCCAATGATCAGGATAAATGCGATTATATTACTTTGCTTGACAAATCCTTTAAACAAGGCTGAGAATATCTGCCAGGTTTGTGGTTGACTTTTTACTTTTAGCTCGTAAGTGGCAGGAATATCTTTTTCAAGATAGTAGGTTACAGTTTGCTTTTCAGTACCATTGACAAGCTTAGTTTCCTTTACATATTTTCCTGAAGGAATTATCCAGGTGAGCATGGCTGAGATCAATATAATCGAAAATACTATGACATAGGTGTGTGGAACTTTGCCTTTTTTAAACATATACTATTGAATTTTTAATAATGCCAATTTTAACGAACCAGTTTGGAATTTCTATCAGAATCAAAATAGAATCTGTTAAATTCATTTATTTCATCCATTCAAATACCAAATAATGTTCTCCGTTCATACCCAATGCAGCATAAGTTTGCTGGGCATTTATGTTTGTTCTGTCAACATACAAACGAATACCACCAATAGAATCATCCTTATCAACCAAAGCCTGAATATACTGATACATCTGGCTGTAAATTCCTTTCCGGCGGTGAACCGGATCAACAAAAACTGATTGAATCCAATAGATGGTTCTGTTACGCCAATCGCTCCACTCATAAGTAATCAACAAAGAAGCCACAACTTTAGCATCGTTCACTGCTACAAAGTAACACCCTTTTTCCGGATTTGCGAATAATGCCCTCATGCCTGCTGTAAGTATTGAAACATCAAGTGAAATCCCTTCCGTCTCAAATGCCATTCTTTCCTGGAAACTTACCAGCACCGGAATATCGGTTTCTAATGCCCGTTTGATCGTTATCATACGCTAATTTTAATTAATTTTGCTTCTTGCTTGTTGCAAATTTATCAAATATTCAAATAAGCCTAACACGAATGAGCGACCAGATAAAACACGAGTGTGGCATTGCCTTGATTCGTTTACTCAAACCCCTCGAATTTTACCTCGAAAAATACGGAACGCCCTTTTATGGCTTGCAGAAATTGCATCTTCTGATGCAGAAACAGCATAACCGGGGACAAGATGGTGCAGGTATTGCATCTATAAAATTTGATATGGAACCCGGAACAAAGTATATTAATCGTATACGTTCGAATTCGACAACGCCTATTAAAGACATATTCAATCAGGTTTATGACAAATTGCATGAAGCAACCGAGAAACAACCGATGGGTCTGCGCGATGTGCACTGGCTAAAACAAAATCTGGAGTTTTCAGGCGAATTATTCATGGGTCACTTACGTTATGGTACTTTTGGGCAGAACAGCATATCCAATCTTCATCCATTTGTCAGGGCGAATAATTGGATGACACGTAACCTTGTTCTTGCCGGTAACTTCAATATGACCAATGTTGATGAGCTTTTCAATAAATTGGTTGATCTGGGTCAATACCCTGTTGAAACATCTGACACAGTTACTGTTCTCGAAAAAATCGGTCATTTTCTGGATGAAGAAAACGAAAGGGTATATTGGGGATTTAAGAAAGCTGGTTTTTCTAAGAAAGAAATCACTCCCAAGATAGCTGAAGAACTCAATATTCAAAGTATTTTAACTGAGGCTTCCCAATATTGGGATGGTGGTTATGTCATTACAGGTATGCTTGGTCACGGTGACGCTTTTGTAATGCGTGATCCGGCAGGAATTCGTCCGGCATACTATTACCATGACGAGGAAATTGTTGTTGTCACTTCAGAGCGGCCTCCAATTCAGACAGCATTTGACGCCAATGCAAACGATATTCATGAAATCAAACCAGGCCATGCATTGATTATCAAAAAAAATGGACATTTCTCGGAGGTCATGTTCAAAACACCCACCGAAAGAAAGGCCTGTTCTTTTGAAAGAATATATTTTTCACGCGGTACCGATTCTGAAATTTATCAGGAGAGAAAAATGCTGGGCTGTCTGCTAACACCCCAGATTCTGGATGCCATCGATCATAATCTTAAAGAAACTGTGTTTTCATATATTCCAAACACCGCTTCGGTTGCTTTCCGAGGACTTATACAGGAGTTGAATAATCAATGTCTGCAGATTAAAAAAGACCGGATATTGGCACTTGGCGCAAATTTCAGCAAAGAGCAATTGGATGATATTTTTGCAATAAGATTAAGGGTTGAAGAAATTGCGGTAAAAGATATGAAACTACGCACTTTCATTACGCAGGACAATCAGCGCGAAGACCTTGTCGCTCATATCTATGATGTGACTTATGGCGTAGTGAACCGGGATGTGGACACGCTTGTAGTTTTGGACGATTCAATCGTTCGTGGAACAACTTTACGTAATAGTATCATCCGTATTCTTGACCGTCTGGGACCAAAACATATTATCATTACTTCATCAGCTCCTCAAATCCGTTATCCGGATTGCTATGGTATTGATATGGCAAAACTAAGTGATTTTATCGCCTTTCGCGCTGCAATTGCATTACTTAAAGAAACCAACAGGGAAAATATCATTAACGAGGTTTATGAACGTTGCAAAGAACAGGAGCATTTACCAAAAGAGCAGATCACAAACAATGTAAAAGCAATATATAAACCCTTTACTGCGCAGCAAATTTCTGATAAAATAGCCCAATTAATAACGACACCTCTGGTAAAGGCGAAAGTAAGTATTGTGTATCAAACCATTGAAAATCTTCATCAGGCTATTCCAAATCACAAGGGAGACTGGTATTTTACTGGTAATTACCCTACACCAGGAGGTAATAAAGTTGTAAATAAATCCTTTATTAATTTTATTGAAGGGAAAAATCAGCGGGCTTATTAGAGTGTTTGGTTTAATTCCAAAGAATGATATTACTACAGAATGCCCGGTGAACTATTATAACTCAGACTTTATTCTTTCACAAATTTCAGCCAGTTCTTCATTTGTTAGCTTAAGTTTGGGGCGACTAAATTCCATGTCTGATATTGCATTAATCGGAATAAGGTGGATATGCGTATGAGGAACTTCCAGTCCGATTACAGTTAATCCAATGCGTTTACAAGGGACAACTTTCTCGATCGCCAGCCCGATTTTCTTGGCAAAAAGAATCAGACCCGAAAGATCGGCATCTTCCATTTTCAGGATATAATCATTCTCCTTTTTTGGAATAACAAGTGTGTGACCTTTGGCTAAAGGATTAATATCAAGGAAAGCAAAATAACTGTCATCCTCCGCAATTTTGTAACAGGGTATCTCACCTTGCACAATTCGAGTGAAAATGGTTGCCATAACAATATAATTTATCGTGAGATTTCAATGATTTCAAAAGTCATATTTCCAGCCGGTACAGCAATAGTAGCATGATCACCAACACTTTTACCAAGCAAACCTTTTGATATAGGTGAATTGACAGAAATTTTCCCGTTTTTTAAATCCGCTTCTTTTTCAGGCACAAGTGTATAACAAAGTATTGATCCATTGGCTACATTTTTAATTTTCACTTTGGAAAGTAATAAAACCTTTGTCAGATCCATTTTAGATTCATCGATAATACGTGCATTGATCAAAAGATTCTGTAACTGGGAAATTTTTAACTCAAGCATTCCCTGTGCATCTTTGGCAGCATCGTATTCAGCATTCTCCGACAGATCGCCTTTGTCGCGCGCTTCGGCAATCATCTGAGAGATCTTTGGTCTTTCTTTTGAAACAAGTTCTTCTAACTCATCTTTGAGTTTCTGAAGACCTTCCTGTGTAAAATACTTAGTTTCTGACATAAGTTATAGAATTAAAATACGATAAAAGCCCTTAAAAACATTAAGGGCCTTTACCGCTGCAAAGTTACAATATTTTATTAAACTGCTAATGCATTAGAAACTAATGCGGGCTCCAATTGTATGATTACCATTAAAATGATCTGTATCACGGTATGAATAATCTATCGAAAACACAGATCCTGATTCTTTATTCAATGGTACCTGAATTGACAAACCAGCACTCAGGCCTTTGGAAACATTGGTACGATCAGCTGATTCAATATCACTCCAGATACCATTTTCATAGGTATAACCAGCACGTAATAACAAATATTCGCGAAGGCTAAATTCACCTCCCAGAGTGATCTGGTCTTTTGTAAATGAATTGGATGTAAAATTAGCGGCCAAAGTAAACCGACTCTCCTTTTCAAAGTTAAAGTCATAGGCTGTTCCGATAACCAACTGAGTTGGCAATTCAAAAGCCTCTGAACGCTGCTCAACAGTAAATTGGGTTTCCTGACCAGGAATGAATGCGCGCAGTGACAAACCGTCACCAGAGAATTTCATGGTTGGTCCGATGTTCTTCAGCGAGATACCAAAATGGATATTTTCTGTTGCCCCGGTAACATACTGAATACCTGCATCAATAGCCACGCCTTGTGCACTGATATCAGAAATACTTTCTGAAATAATTTTCAGCACAAAACCAGCATGTATGCTATTGGAGAAAGACTTGGCGTATGACAAACCAATATTTAACAGACTGGGCGTAAAATTACCCAAACCACCATCAGGATCATCATTTGTAGTAATTGGAATATCACCATAATTCATTGACATTACGGCCAATCCAAACGCACCAGATTCACCGACTCGTTGTGACAGACCAAAGGAAAAAATATTCACATCTGAACCTTTTAACCAGGTAGTATGTGAAAAGATCAGCTCTGTTTTTTTCGTGAAGGCAGTTCCGCCGACATTACTCCAAATGGCCTCCAGACCTTTGATGTTTGATATACCGGCATTGCCCCAACCAGTGCTTCTTGCCCATGGATTGATTAAAAGCTCCGAGGCTCCGGCTTGTCCGGAACGGTCTTTGTTGCCTGCAAATGATTCAAGTCCGGTAGAACTTATTGCTAGCAGCAGGCTCGTTGCGATCAGATATCTATAAAAAGTGTTCATCATTGTAGATTAATTTTTTTGTTCGCAATTCGTTTGGGTTAAAAAGTATTGAGGTCAATCGGACGCATTGTTCCAAACCATTTGATGATTCTTTCGCCATCATCAGATTTAATATGAATGAGATAAATGCCGCTCGCAATAGGAACACCTGCAAAGTTCTTCAAGTCCCAGTCAATGGATGTCTTGGCTTCATCTTTTTTAAACTGGCGGACTTTTACTCCGCTGATATTATAGATGGTGACAACGCATTTCTCAGGCAAATTCGTAATCTTTACACGGTTGTCCAATGCATTACGCTCATAGGATGAGTATGCATAGTAGGGATTGGGAACTACATTAATTAGATCTAAATCCGTTTCAAGTTTCTCAGGATTTTCAGCCTCTGTGGCGATTCCCTTCGTTGTAAACGCATATTTTGGGAAATAATGGTTCACATCCATTCCTTCCGGAACAGTATCGAGTGGTAAAAGTGAATAGTATTTCTGGTACTGTTTTGCAACACGAATTCTGATTTTCGCCTCATTTGACAGCCAATCCTTGCCTTTGACACCCATCGGCATACCAGCATACATGATCTGTGAGAAAAAATAAGATGAAATGAATGGATATTGCGACTGGAAAATGGTATCAAGTACACTGTAAGCATACTTTCCAGCATCATACGCAGGACTTGGAAAATCGAAATTAATATCACCCTGTGAGAAATTGTAATAATCGTGACGCATTACATATACATAATGTTTACCTCCCATAAGCGGATCAAATCCAACCTGTGAGAAGATGTTGGGATCAAAAGCCTGATTAACGGCATCCATATCCTTGGCGGTTGGATTAAAGATCATATCCCGGCCATTTTGAGCTGAAAGATATGAATCTTCACCAAACATCATATTCAAACGTTCACCCGTCTCTATATTGATCGCATATCCAGGGAACCAACCCATACCATAACTGCTGATATAGTTAGCATCATTTGGATTATCACTGGCAGGAGCTGTCATATCAGCTGCAGGATTACCTTCCTTATCAACAGATGCAGCGCGACGAAGACTAAAACGAGGCGCGTTTCCTGCTGCAAGGGTTATATCAGACTGCATTTCGAGAACCGGAACACGTGACCATTTTGATTTATCAGGTGTTAGGACAATGTCAACACTCGAAATATTCTCAAAACGGCTGCTTGTTTTAGAATCTTCACTGAATGCAGGTCCAACATTGCTTTGAATTGATCCCTGTCCAAAGTTATTACCAAAACTAACCAAAGAATAAGGCGACCAAATACCATTCAGGATCTTTTCGTAAGATTGATCCGGGTCCCATGGTCTGTCAGGATCTGTTGACATATTCCAGTCATCAAATGCACGGTTTTCCTGATCTTTATAAGTTCCTGAACGAATCCAGTTCGTTGGCCAGCCTGGGACATCCTCATCACGAATTCCATCAAGCCACTGACGAGAACTATCTGCATATACTATACTTGATTCAATAAAACCGTTATTATCAGCGAGAACACGGAACATAGACTTACTTGCCGCGTTCTGACCTACTTTATATGGGCCCGGTTTAAAAGGTTGCTCAATCTGAACCGCAATACCTCTGCTTAAGAACAATTGTTCATCATTCATAAGAGTAGTTGTATCTGACTCAAACACTTCACCTGTAGCAAGATCCTTAAGGAACCAATGGGAAATATATTTACTTGCCGTATCTCCTTTAATTTCAGGCTCACCGGTTACTTCATACAAACGAACGAATTTCAACGTATCAAACCAAAGTTCATAATCAGCTGATTTAACATTCAATGGATCGACAACACGAATATTCACCGGACCATTACCAGACTCATAAACAGGATTGTAAGCAATAGGATAAGTCGGGCTTCCATATTTATTATTTGGACCGGCTGGCTCTTTGCTCAGGATTTCGTCAATTGTTTCTTGTTTCAGTTCAAGTGTCATTCCACCATTTCCATTACCGGCCAAACGGGTAATTTCAGGACCATCACCATAATCTGAATTTGGTAACAGACCATTGATTGTTTTATGAGGAATAGCAGTGTAAATACGGATATTTTTTCTTCCAGCAAGGTATGGTTTCTTTTGTCCTAACAGGCCATTTAAAATACCCGGCTCTTGTGAATAAGGCATATACTCATTGTGTGCATATGCAATTGCCATATAATAATATTGTTTATGATTGATCAACCGAACATCATCTGTTGCAAAAGCATCCTGTGTAAGTGTAAATGAATGTTGAATACCATTATTACCACCCACTACTTCAACTACAGGAACACCTGCGCCAATAGATTCATCATAATTGTAATTAACAATTTTACTGACATTATTTTTAATGTCGTACTGTGCAACCAGACGAACCAAATCAGCATCATGCAAACTTTCAACACCTACAGTAGCATTTTTCAACTGGAAAATCTGATATCCTTCAAAACGATACAGAGAGTCACTTCTTAATGTGACATCGTTTGGATAAGGTTGCATAATGTTTGGATCATACTCCTGGTATTTTTCACCATAATTATTTGATGAAGGTGAATTGGAGATATAAAGTATAATCTCACGATCAAGTTCCTGATATGAAAGGTCAGGGGCATTTGGTCCATCGATCACTTTAAAGCAATTATCAAACAGTGACTGTGCTTTGTCGTCGACAACACGCAATAAAGTAACAGAAGCAAATGCTCCACCTGAAGTTGCACGTGCCCATGGAATACCAACGGTGATATAATTTACAGCACCTGGTTTCAAGGTAAAAGGACCGGCAGACTGCATGAAACGACGGTCACCAGGAGGATTTGGCGAACCACCATTTCCAGTTTCTTCTGTCCAATAAAGGCCATTTTGGGTATAACCACCGTTTGGAGGTGTGCCACCAGTGCCCCAGTTACATGGGTCAGTATCACCAGGAAACATAAAATCAGTTTCTGGTCCAACGGTTCCGGCTCCGGTTGGATGCGCGGTACCACCGTATTGCATAATTGTACCATCTTTCCAGATACCACGTAAGAAGTTATAATATTCAGGAGCTATCTGAGGGTCGCAGGTTGGACCGGACGCACAATTATTATGATATACAAAACGACGCATTCCATAACGTTCATCATCAACAATACCGTTTCCAAAATTAACTCCGTTAATACTAACATCGCATATCTGCTCACGACCGAGGGTATCACCGCTGATTGCATCAGTGATGATGCGGTATTTTGGATTATCGGAAATATCAGCATCCATATAAGGTCCCTGGAAAAAGTCAACACCGATTGCAGGTGGCTGATTACCATAAGATTCAGGAGTTCCGCTACCGTCAATTGCCTTACCGTTATAGCAATATCCTAATCCGCGTCCAACATCACATCCAACAAAGTCATCCGCTGCATAACCAAGGTCAGTATCAACCCAAGGGCAGAAATAAGTTTCAGTCAGTTCAAAAGTTGATCTGTTAATGATTTCGTAACTATAAAATGTCATGTTGTTCACTTCATCATTTGTAGCAAAGGCAAAGGCCTGTGCCCTGATTTCCATACCGATGGCTGCTCCATTGGTTTCAGAGTGAAAATTTCCCTTATCATTAAAAACCCACCAGATTGTCTGGTCACCTTTTATAACCTGGTCAGCCAGAATAGAACCATTAATTGATCCTTCAATAGACTCATCCATTGTCGGTGTTTTTGTCTGACAAAGACTGTTATCAATATCATAATAAGGATAATCGCCGGATGTTGGCGTATATTCACCGTCACCATCCACATCGTAAAATGGGGCGAGATAATAACTTTGATTTTTAGAAACATCACCGTGGGCGGGCCAATCAAGTATTTCCTTTGGAATCACATAATCCTCACTTGGAATAAATGCTCCGGTTGCAGCATCAACATGCGCCAAATATTCGTCAACAACCGCACGGGTAATTTTAAAATGCTTGTCATACTGGGCACATACAGTGTTATCAATCGCAGCTGTTCCATCTATCGTCAGTGGTCCTGTCCAATAATCATTACCCACCTGTCGGTAGCGTAAAGCGGCGAGTTTTAACTGATTGTTGATATCCAGGCCTCCAATCCAGAGTGAACCGGAAAACATGGATGTTGCCGATCCATTCTTAGGAATAAAATATTTACCGGTACCATCCAGATCCCACCACATATCACCTCCGGCATTTATACGGGCATTCACATTGTTAATGTTGAGCCATTCAAATGCGGAAGAGGGTGAACAACCAGCAGTGGTCTCTTTAAGATTGTAGGACGACTTCAATCCACCCGGAAGTTGAAGCTCACGCGCCCAACCTTGATTATAAAGCAGTAAAATGAATGATGCTACTATAAGCTTTTGTAATATATTCTTCATTTTCTCATTGATTTTTTTCGTGACTAAGAGGTGTTTCATAACCGATATCATTTTTAGAAGTTGAATAAAACACCTAAGCGAATTTGACGCGGCGAACTATAGTTACCTGGCGAATTAACATAAACTTCATACAGTTCTCTGAATGCTTCAGGATCTGTCTGGTTACTGATCTGACGTTGCCATTCAGGAGCGGATAAATAACCATCATCATCCGGATTACCAGTTGCAGGATACACACCCATAATATTTTTGGTGTCGAGTAAATTCAATACCTGCAAATAAACATTCAGATAGGCAGTACGTTTATCTTTTTCTTCGTTACCACCAATATTAAGGTTGAAGTCTTTATCAACCTTCAAATCAAGACGGAACTGCCATGGTAATCTTGAACCATAATAACTACCCTTTAACAGATTACTTCCCTGACTGATAGGAGAAACAACATTTCTGGAGGCAGTATAAGGTGTTCCTGATCCTCCACCGACTGTTAAAGAAAATCCTGTATTGGCAAGTACCTGAACAGGTTTCTTCTCTTTTTTCTCACGGTTGATTCGTGGTCCGTTATATTCTTTACCTTCTCCGTATCTGTAATCCAATAAGATATTGAACTGGTGACGACGGTCCCAAGGCATTGGGATTGTTGAACGAAGGTTTGGTAAACCGGCAGCTACCAGAGCAGCAGCTGTTGTTGTACTTGCACCGGTAGCATTGGCAAACTGTAAAGTGTAGCTTGCTCTGACACGTGCGTTTCCTGTGCGGCGAAGATCATATTCAACTGTCAAACCTTTTACAGTACCAAAATCTAAATTGTTATACGAGGTATAAGATTTTGGATAGGCGCCGTTGAAACGATATATCTGAATCATATCTCTCATTTCACGATAAAAAGTTGTGAATGTGATGGATGATGCGTTTGTTAACTTCTGCGTAAACCCTAACTCATAATCAATGGTCTGAGATGGTTTCAATGAAGGGTTATTGATTGTAGTTCCAATATTCTCAAAGAAATAATAGGTCGAAGGATTAGAGAATAAATTACTTGTAGGACGTTGTGTCAACACATCGTAATGGGCAAAAAACAATGCTTCATCGGAAATAGGAAATGAGAAGGAAATACGAGGCATCACACTGAGTTGAGGATCATAATCCTTAAAAGATGTGATATCTACCCTGTTCTGATTTGCATTTATAAGGTAAGGAGCAATTCCTGATCCAACGTCTAAAACGATTGGATCTTGAATTTCAGCACCTTCAGCATTGTACCAGGTGTTTTCTGAACGATAACCTACAATTCTTGACGGATCACTTACTTTATCAACATATACAGTATAATCATCACCGATTCCACTTGGATGGGTAACAGTCTGACCCTTGATTGTTGTTACTTCACTGGCAGTATATGCATTGAACAGCAAATAGTTATCTTTCAATACTTTTTGGTTGGCATCAAAACGGTCAACACGTACACCAATATTGAAGATCAAATCTTTAAAAGCAAATTTATCCTGAATATATCCGGCCATATAAATTGGCTGAAAAGCGCCAATTGGACGGGTATAGTTTCCATTCGCATCCTGCGCGGTAAAGAAATCAGCAAAACTTGGAGATGACGTGAGTTTTTCACCTGTATAATCATATCCTAAATAACCCACATAAGCATTTCCATCATTCAGCAATTCATCAGCACTGAACATACTGATATCGAAAAGTTTTTCATCAAGATTGATTGTATGACGATCACCATTCACATCATAATATTCGATGCTGTTGTTGTTAAAATCATAAGAGTCAACATTTATGTAATCAAGTCCGTCAACAGACAAACCTAGTTTGGTTCTAAGATTCTGATCAAAGGTACGTTGTGAATTGGCATCATATTTCCGGTTATACATTATGGTATCAATAATTCCATCATAATTTACAACATACGGATTGTCCTTGTCTAACTCAATCAAATGAAAGTTTGTCAGACCACGCATTAGGTTCCACAATCCAGTCGGACCATAATTCACACCACGGTTGGTACGTTGTTCGTATTGAAATCCAAGTTTAATTTCGTGGTTACCAATATCCATTGATCCGGCCACATTGATACTAAACTGATCATTGTCAGTAATTCCAGAGCCTGTTTGGTTTGTTCCCGGAGCTGCATATAAGCCATAAAAAGGATCTGGGGTGCTACCGTTTACCAAACCACCACCAAGTAAAATCTGGTCAAGGTTGTTATAATGGCCATCTGGTAATCCGGTGTATGTATCATAATAACTGGTTGTATGATTTGCAACCAGAGAATTGATATCAGAAGGAGTCCATGTTACCAATGTATCATAATCCCAAGAATTGAGAAGATATACATTTTCATAATAATGACCATTAACAGTATCATTACCTAACTCGTAAGTAGGCGTTTTATAGGTAGAGAATTTTCCAATATAGCCATACTTAAACAGATCATCACCATGATTTGGATCTCCGTAGGTATTTTTCTGTCTTGTATAGTCAGCCTGAATTGAATAATACACATTTTTAACCAATGAAGTGCTTTCACTGGAAGTTGGAAAACGTTGAGTAAAACGTCCAAATACGCGCCATGTATTGTTATCATACAAGGCATTTTTATCGTAGTTGTAAAAAGAGCTGCTGTAGTTGAAAGCACTGCCTGCAGATTTATTATAGGTTCCGCCAAAAGTCAGATTTATAGTTTCTGTTGTACGGATATTGATATTTCCTGAAACATTAACGTCATAACTTGAAGTGTTCATCGACTGTTTACTCGTAACAAGGTCGCTGCCGCGAACAAACTCACCATTTAAATATGTTCCGGTTCCGGTTCCTGAGGGGCGTAAAGGATTTTGCTCGATCGAATTTAAAACAGTGCTGTTGGCATGTTGCCAGCCTATAGAAGACAATGCTCCGTCCTGGTCAAAATTAACATCGCCGGCAAGAAAAAATCCTAGAAGTGAAGTATTTTCACCTTTTCCTTTAATAAGTGGTCCCTGAACGTTGAAACCAACGCGGTTGTGACCATAGGCATCAAGAAATTGAGAACTCTCCATTTCGACACCAGCGCCGAAAGTACGGGAAGGGCCTTTGGTAGTAACATTGATAATACCACCTGTGGCATCACCATATTGTGCAGGTGTTCCACCAAGAATCACGTCCACCTGTTCGATAGCTGACTGTGGAATACTACTTGAACCAATCACGCGAACACCGTCAATGTAAGTGGCCGTCGCATCAGAACGGGCTCCGCGCACGTTACCACGCTCACCATCCGCTGAAAACACACCTCCGACAGTCGCTGCAACAGCCTCAGCTGAACGGTTAGGCATCTTTTTGATTTCTTCGGCTGTCACAGATGCACCACTGGTAGTCTGATCCTTCGAAATCAAAGGAATTGCATAGTCAATAATTTCGACAGTCTGCAAATCGATAGATGAACTGACCATCGCAATATCATAAAATGTAATTTGATTACCGGTTATGGTAATCCCTCTTACAGTGACAGGATTGAAACCCACAAAAGTGGCCTTCAAATCATACTTTCCGGGAGGAATCGGATTGATTACATAGTTACCATCAAAGTCAGAGGTGGCACCACCGACGATTGTTCCTCCATTTTCGAGTATGATATTGGCGAAAGCAACAGGTTCGCGGCTATCTTTCTCGAAAACTTTTCCTTGTAATCGTCCCTGCTGTGAAAACGCTAACGTACAAGACATCAGCACTATACCCAAGGTAAGCAGTAAATTTTTTAACATACCAGCGTAAATTTATGTTATACTATTTCAAATTTGTGCGTTAAAAGTGGGTAAAGGTAAAAAACTATTCGTTTTATTTACCAAAGAAAAACCATGCCTTGAAAAAAAAGTTTCAATCAATAATTCTTATAGATAAGGACGGTTCAGAATCGCCGAGTAAATGACGGCTTGCCTTACATCAAAATCAAAGGTAATATAATTGGTTTTCAATTCTTCCTCAGGCTCTTCATCAAAATGAATTGATGTGTAAGTTGTCTGTGATTCTTCTGAATCCAGTGTTTCCATTGAATTCATCACCTCCAGTGATTGAATCTCAGATTCTGTTGTTTCCAGTGAAAACTGCCCCGATGCATCATCGATTCCAACTTCTTCGAGTGTTGGATTGAAAATTTCAACCGGTTTCATCTCACGTGGTCGTAAAATTTCTTCCAATACCTCCTCAAAACTGGATGTTTTTTTAGGTTGGGGTGAAGCCTCATCGTTAGAAATTGCTTGTTGCTTTTTCTGTGATTTTCGCATAATTGTAAAAATAACCCAAAAAACAGCAATCAGAATATAAATCAGATCCTCCATAACACTTGAATATTTATTGATCTTAAAGTGTAAAGATACATATTTGGAAATAAAAAAAACAAGCGTGAAATTGTTAACGCTGTTTTTAATCCTTGCAGTATATTTGGAATTTGATCAGAAAACTTTAATTTGAAGAAAAATAAAGAGTAAAAAAAAATAAAAATCCTCAGATGTTATGTATCATCTCAAGAACTTTTTCCTTTTTACGACGTGAAACCGGGATTTTACTACCATCGGTAAGTGTAATAAAACCACCTTCATCGCGATTGAAATTCTGAATGAAATGAACATTTACCAGATGTGATTTATGCGGACGGATAAACTCAAACTCCTCGAGCATTCCTTCTATTTCTTTCAGGGTTTTACTGATTAAAAGATGTTGTCCATTGTTTAAATAAAAATGCGTGTAGTAATTATCAGACTCACAACGAACAATCGTATCAACATCGACGATGTGTATTTTATCAGCTGTAGCCAGATTTATTTTTCTTTTTTCCTGTGGTCTTGAGCCATATGTAATTAACATTGACTCAATATTTTTCATGCTGCTTTTTTTTTCTTTTATCAGCCTTACTTTTTCAACAGCAGACATAAGTTCCTGAGGAACAATAGGTTTAAGCAAATAATCAAGGGCTTGATAACGAATAGCCTTAATAGCAAATTGTTCGTAAGCTGTGGTAAAAACCACTTCAAAATCAATTTTATCAAATTTCTCAAGCAAACGGAATCCACTACCATCCGGCATCTCAATATCGAGAAAAACAACGTCAGGATGATGCTGTTCGATAACAGCACGGCCAGCTTCTACACCACCCGCTTCAGCACAGACCATCACTTCAGGACAGAATCGATGAATCAATGCCTTTAATGCCTCACGTGATTTAAGCTCATCCTCTACAATGACACAACGAATCATAATACAAACCTTTGATAATTTGGCTGATTTTAAAAATATCTAGGGTAAAAGTACAATATTTTGAAAGCGATAGTGTAATTTATCACAGTAAATTTTAAAAAAAATAACTTTTCTGATTGCTATTGTCTGAATCTTTATCAGGAATTTTTTTTAAGGTTAATAATCGCAGATTTTTAAATCGTTTAGATTACAAAGGAGTTTTTTGAAAATTAATATCCCCAATTTAAGTTGTCACCTTATGTGATCAGGAGAATCATACTACAAATTATTTTCTTAAATAAATATTTACTTCAACCCTTGTTCCTGAAGGATTTCCCTGTTCATCGAAAAGATCGATAATTTTAACAGAGTAAATGTCGTTTGAGAAATGATTCAGAATAGCCAATCGTTCACTTGTTATTGACATCCCTTTTGATGCGCGTTCAATTCCTGATTGCTCTCTGAGTTCTATAGCCTTTTTCCTGCCTACTCCGTCATCCTGAATAACACAAACGAGGTTTTGACCTTCCAGAACCAGTTCAATAAATAATTTTCCTTTGGTTGTTCTGTTCAATATACCATGTATGATAGCATTTTCGACATAAGGTTGTAAAATCATTGGAGGAATCTCAGTAAATTCCTGATCAATTTTAGGGTCAATTTTTATCGAAAAATCAAAACGTTCTCCAAACCTGAATGTCTCAAGCTCGACATAAAGCATCAATGCATTCAGTTCATTAACCAATGGAATAAAACTCTCAGTTGAATTGCTGAGTGTCATTCGCATTAACTGAGAAAACTTTGACAAATAATGTACAGCAGCATCAATATCGCTTCCCAAAATAAGTCCTTGAATACTATTTAATGAATTGAATAAAAAATGCGGATTCATCTGCAACTGAAGCGCTTTCTGTTCGAGTTGATATAACTTTTTTTCAATAGCGTAAATCTGTTTTACAGACTCATGTTTTCTCTTCATTAAACGCATGCGAAATAATATCAGCGAATAGATTATTATTCCCAAAGCGAATACAACAATTGCTCTAAAATACCAGGTTGAGTACCATGGTTGTCTGACAATTATTGTGTAATTGATTCCACTCTCAGGCCACTGACCACCTGTATTTGTTGACATTAACCTGAAATAGTAGGTGCCGGGTGACACACGCGTATATTCTGCTATACGGTTTCCTGCATTTTTTTCAATCCATTTTGTATCATAATTTTCAAGCATATACCTGTAGGTACTTTTTGACGGATTGGTGTAATCAAGCGCTGAAAATTCAAATGAAAAGAAATTATCATCATGCTCCAGCCATAAAGTATCTCCATCATTGAGAACTTGATTTTGTAAAATATTGAACTTTTTAAAACCAGTAATACGGATATTCTGCTTTCCTTTATGCGTACTAATTTCTTCAGGATAAAACGCATTGAAACCATTCATACCACCAACGAATATTTCGCCATCTGAAGCTATATATCCGGCATTCCAATTAAATTCATTGCATTGCAATCCATCTGTTATATCGAAGTTTGAAATACTTCGTGATGTTTTGTTATACCTTGTAAGCCCCCAATTTGTAGTTAGCCAGATATCTTTGAAACGATCTTCTAAAACCATATACACAATATTATCAGGCAGGCCATCTTTCATTGTTAAAACACTGAATTCATTCTTTTTGATATCAAAACGAATCAATCCACCACCCCTTGATCCAAGCCACATAATACCTTCCTCATCTTCTAATACTGAATAGAAACTATTGGTACTACTTATTTTAACTTCACTATTAAGTTTTGGAATTTTGTAGGTTGTAAAATCCTCAGCAATTTCATTAAACATGGCCAAACCATTGGCGGTAGTTATCCATAACTGGTCCCTCCTATTCAGGTACAGATCATATAATTTATTGTCGGCCAGTGAATTGAAGTCTGAATCATTATAAAAAAAATGATCGAATTCTTTTCGGCTCTCATCAATCCTGTTCAAACCATTGCCTGTAGCAATCCAGATACATCCTTTTCGATCTTCGATTATATCCAGAATAAAATTGTTACTGATTGAATTTTTGTCAATCGGATTGTATTTATAATTCCATCGTTTTCCTGAAACAGGATCAAACCGGTACAATCCATCATGGCGTGTTCCTATCCAATAATTGTTCCTGCTATCTCTAAAAAGACAACGAATCTGTTTGTTTTTCAATCCTACTGAAGGCCCATTGAACAATTCACTTTGGCTATATAATCTGCTTTTTCTATCATAAACAGAAATGCCATTGTCGGTCCCAACCAATATCTCATGTGGTGAATATTCAAGAAAACTCCACACCTGGTTGCTCGAAAAACCACTTAAAAATTCATAATTCGCACGATATGCCCTGAATTTCGGTGCATCTCTGTCGAGTTTGTTCAATCCATTGAAAGTTCCTATCCAAACAATACCGTCATCACCCTGATAAATACTTAATACCCTGTTGTTTGACAAACTATAGTTTTGAGCGAGCTTACTATGGTAAGCTTTGATTTCATTGGTTTCAGTATTAATAAAATAAAGCCCGTTCCCATAGGTCCCAACCCAGATCCCAATATCCAAGTCTTTTATCAGGCAAATAATCTGATCCGTTTCCAATGCCTTCTTGTTCGAAACACCCGAGATCAACTTTTCAAATGTCTTGCTTGTTTTATTGAAAATAGCCAGTCCTTTATTTGTACCAACATACAATTGTTGATTTTTACCAAACATCAATGTATTTATATGATTATCAGGCAAACTGAATCTGTTGGAAGGATCATTGGTAAAAATTTCAACCTCGCCACTTACAGCATCCATAATAAACAATCCACGATCGGTTGCAATATAATAATTGTGTTTTTCATCCTGTAACACCTTATTATATTGAAGTCCGGGAAGTCCATACTTTGTTTCGATGTCAGTAAAATGTCTGAAATTATTTTTTGAGTATTCAAACAAATCCAGGCCGTTTGATGTGCAGATCCATAATTGCCCACGGTGATCTTTGAAGATTGAATTTATCCAGTTATCAACCA
Organism: uncultured Bacteroidota bacterium; assembly: GCA_903957365.1. Taxonomy (GTDB): domain Bacteria; phylum Bacteroidota; class Bacteroidia; order Bacteroidales; family F082; genus CAJBPB01. The sequence goes on along the minus strand of CAJBPB010000295.1, from coordinate 35,123 downwards.
AAGAGTTGCTCTCCTTGATATGCTTATAAAAACAATCAATCTTATCATAACTTAAGATGATCCGGTTCAAACCGTGTTCAGTACCAACCCAAAGTGTATCATTTGAGACAAGCATGCACCTGATTGATTCATTGGTTAAGCCTTGCTCCTTATTATATATAGTGAATTTGTAACCATCAAAACGATTCAAGCCATCAAGAGTGCCAAACCACATAAATCCCTTATTATCCTGCACAATTGAAACAATAGAATTTTGACTAATTCCCCGTTCAATCTTCACATTTTCAGACATGATACGGTCAAAATAGGGCTCGCGCTCAACGATTTGCGCAAAGCCGATGGTGATTGTCAACATAAAAAAGGTAAAGAAAAAAGAAATGATTATAACCGACAAATGATTATTTATCAACCATTTACATAAATCAGGTTGTTTCAGATGTTTTAGAATATTCAATACTCGTTTCATAATCAGAAATTTTCCCTGAACCATGAACGGCGGCGCCATTGCATTGTTTTACCACTCTTTCTTTTCATCTTTTTCATCAATTTTTTTGACTCATCAGATTGTTGGTCAAGATGCCTCTTAACCAATGTCTCGTATTCAACCTGCATTTCCTTTTGAAAAGCAATATCATCCTGACCAGCCTGTCGCTCAGCCTTTGCTACTTCACTTTGAAACAAGCAACCCGACAATCCAAAAAGGAAGAAGAATGAAAGTAAAATAAATAAAGTTGAACTAAGTTTATGCATTTTGGCTAAAAAAGAGAAACATCGCACAAAGTAACGTAATTTTAACCGAAATTTTACGTTGGTGGAGTATGATTATTATATGCAATCTGATGAAAGTGAAAACCTGTAAACCGTTGCTGTCTGTTATTTTTCTAATGGTATTGATTGCCTCGCAATCATGTAGCAAAGAGGAACAAAACCCAAATATCCCCGATGTTTATATCAATATTACAATTGATCCTAACTCGACAGTGTATCAGGAAATCAACACTTCGGGCGGATGGATGTACCTGACTTCGAATCCGCCAAGCAGAGGAATTATTGTTTACAGGCTTACGCAGGATGAGTTTCTGGCCTACGACCGTATTCCTCCCAATGAACCCAATCGCTGTTGCGAAAGTGCTACAAACTGTACCCGACTGGTTGTAGGTGATAATTATCCATTTGCAAAAGACGAATGCTTAGGAACCACCTATTCATTGCTGAATGGCAGTATTTTTGAAGGCACAGGCACATGGCCGATGATTCGCTACAACACAACTTACAACGGACAATACCTGAGAATATTTAACTGAGATCACTGCATGAATTGTCCACATTTCTTTAATCATGTTTTAAATACCTTTTAAAAAGATTTTTAAGGTTGATCTGGATAAACTGGTCTTTTCCCGTCTAAATACCGATGGATTACCAGGCGAAGCTCTTCGGGATCAATTGGTTTTAAAAGATAATCATAAGCCGCCAGTTTAATTGCCTGAATACCAAACTTATCATAGGCTGTTACAAAAACAATTGTTGTCATAAGTTTTCTTTCATGGAGAACTTTCACCATATCCAAACCCGACATATGAGGCATTCTGATATCTAAGAAAACAAGTTCAGGTTTTAATTTTTCAATAGCCTCTATGCCTGACTCAGCATCTCCGAGTGAGGCCAATAACTCAATTTCCTGAATTTTTACCAGCATCGTTTCTAACACATATCTACCTTCAATCTCGTCATCAATGATAAGGGTTCTGATTTTGTTTCTCATTTTTCCGTTTTACTAGTATTATATTTTAGTGATATTTATGATTCAATTGAAGTGCCACAACATCAGGTTCCGTTTTTCAATGCCTATGCCTAAAAAATCATTTAACCAGTTATTCATTTCACACATTTCAATTTCCTGATTTCACATTCAAACTCCAAAATTAAAATCATCTGGCATATTTACAATAACCCTTGTACCTGTTGCATTTCCTTCATCATCAATAAGATCAAAAATATTCCATGAGATCTTTTTTGAATTATTCCGATTGAAATAATCAAAATAACCATTCAGGATTATGAAACCTTTACCGATAGAATTCTCCGAAACCAGTTTCGCTTTCTCTCTTCCTATACCATTATCTTCGATGATAATTTCAAGATTTTCATTTTTTGACATGATCGAAATTAGAAGTTTTCCTCCGTTATCCAAATGCAGCAACCCATGTTTCAATGCGTTTTCTGTAAAAGTCTGAATTGTCATCTTCGGTACAATTCTGAATAAATCGACTTCCGGTGAAATATTGATTGTATAATCAAACCTGTCTTTGTGCCTGAATTTCTGAAAATCAAGATAATCATGCACAAAATCAACCTCTTCTTTAAGTGAACGTACAAGTTTATCACCTGTACTCATGATACTGCGCATCAGATTTGAAAGTTTCACAAAAAACTTATAGGCAATTTCCTTGTCTTCTTTCAACACGGCAGAAGCTATTGAATTAATCGCATTATAAACAAAATGAGGGTCCATCTGATTTTTAATGGTCAGTAACTGCAACTGGGTCATTTTGTTTTCGGCCTCAAGCGCAAGCTGGCGTTGGCGTTTACGATAGCTTGACAAGAGGTAACCAAGGAAAAACAATAAAAAAGATGAAAGTAAGATGAAAGAAATCCAGAAAATGGTTCGCTGATAAAATGCAGGAACAATGCGAAATGAAAAAACCACAGGTTGGCTTGTCCATACTCCATCGCTATTTCCAGCTTTCAGTAATAATTTATACTTTCCGGGCGGGAGATTGGTATATACTGCAAAACGATCATGTTCCGGCTCAGACCAACCTCTGTCATAACCCTCAAGAAAGTGGCTGTATTGTACGCGGTCTGGCATTGTTGTACTGATTCCGGTAAACTCGAATCGCAGATTTTTCTCTGTATGCAAAAGACTAAGTTCTTGATTATTATAATGTTCACCATTTAATTTTACCCATTCCATCTTGTTGTTTAACAAACTCACACTGCTGATATATGTTTGAGGTGGAATCGTATTTTTTTTATGTAAACCTGGTTCAAACCTTACAACCCTGTCAGAAGTTGGAATCCAGTAATATCCTTTCGAATCCCTCAGAATTGCGTTCTGTCCAACCTCAATACCCTGAAAACCATCATCTTTTCCGAAAACAGTTAAATTAACCTCTTTATTTTTGTAATACGCATTTAAATCGAAGATAACCAAGCCATTGACTGAGCCAATCAACAAAGCACTATCACCGATTAATGACAATGAAGTAACCATGGTACCTAATTCAGCTTGATCAAATGATTTGAATTTATCAAAATCGTATTGAAACAATCCTTCTGAGTTCCCAATCCAGATGTTTTGTCTGGAATCGGTAAGCATTGCATTGCCGCCTTCACTAAAAGGCATTTCCTTTGTTGGCAAGTGAATTATACTATCGTTTATCATTAAACTGATTCCGTTAAAACCACCTAACCAAAACCGTTTGTTTTTGTCTTTAACAATACTGACAATGCTCCTGCTTTTGCCGTTACCGGGCTGAATTCCAAGATTTTCCGTTTTCTTGTCTTTTCTCATCCTGAACAGTCCGCAATTTGTACCGGCATACAAATCATGATTTTCCTGATCCTCATAAAAAATCAAAGTACTTATAATGTAATTCTCATCCGACATTTTCTTAAAAGATGAACCGTCAAATTTCAATCCCATAAAATCTGTCGTCGTGAACAAAATATCCTTGTTGTGATCAACAATGCTTCCCATATAAAAACAGAAATGTTTGCCCTTTGTGACAGTTTCGTATGACTGAACTGTATTGAATTTTTTTCCATCGTAACTTTGCAAACCTTCTTCGAGAGAACTGAACCAGATCATCCCATTTTTATCTTCAACAACACTCCAGATCATACTGTTAATCCCGCTTTTCTCAGGAATAAAATTCACAAACGCTCTGGATATCATACGGTAAAGACCTGTTTCGGTTCCGATCCAAAGGTTATTTTCACAGTCAATCATCAATGCAGCCATCTGATTAAAGCGAAATCCTTCTCTGATGATTTCTTTGCCATCATACAATTGCAATTCCTGCACTTGTTGATTCCAAAAAAACACCACACCATTTTTATCAACAACGAAAGGAGGAAAAATAAAATGATCAATTGGAGAAGGGTTTGTAAAAAGTTCATGAAATAAATCGTTTTGCATGAAAAACACCTTGTCATTGGCCAGAAGGTATAATTTTCCATCACTACCTATTCTCAATGCATTTATACTCTTCATTTCAAAATCAAACCTCTCAGCCTTCTTATCCTGAATTTTGAACAATCCATATTGGTAAGATGCCAACCAGAATATTTTATCTGCAGGATCATATGTACCAATACTTAAGCAATCGGGAAATGGTAATTCCTTTTCCGGAAAAAGTAAAAAAGCCTGATTATAGATTCCATCAGAGAAATTAAGAAAGACTACCTGATTGGTTTTGCTTGTATAAACAATGGTCATCACTCCCGGTTCAGACTCATACAATGCGATAAGACCTCTGTGATTTCTAAATAGACTGGTCGGATATCCTGTGATGCTTTTACCATCGAAACTTGCCAGACCTTCCGGGGTTAAAAACCAGATTCTTCCCTGTTTGTCTTCTTCGATAAACTGCGCTGCATTATCAGGTAATCCGTCTTTTTTAGTGAAATTTTGAAATGATATACCATCGAACCGGCTCACACCTCCTTTGGTACCGGCCCAGACATATCCTTTGCTGTCCTGAAACAGGACCATTACCTGTGATTGAACCAATCCATCCTGCACTGTATAATGCTTGTAACTATATTCCTGCGCTGTCAATGAAAAATTCAGAAACACCATCAGCAAAGAAAGTAAACTGGCAAATTGTTTCATCAATACTTCATTTGAATTTTATTGAACAAATGAAACCTACCATAAAATATATTCGTGTTTTTGGGTTTTTATGCATGGCACGGTTCAACTTAAGGCGATTAGGATGTTGATGCGAATATATGAAATAAAATAATCATTGTCATTTTTTTACTTTTTCAGAAATTGAATCATTGTCAGAAGTTTCAGTAACTATTCAATAAATCAATAAAATACAAAAAAAAGGCATCCCAGAAGGGATGCCTTTTATGATCAGTTAATTTTATTTATCAAACCCACTAAGTAATACTTTCTGAGCCTGAAAAAGAATTATTTATGTTTTTAATATCTGTAATGATCTGGTTTATATGGTCCACCAACCGGAACACCAATATAAGCAGCCTGTTCATCAGTTAAAGTAGTGAGTTTTACGCCAATTTGAGCGAGGTGTAAACGGGCAACTTCTTCGTCAAGATGTTTTGGCAAACGATATACATCTACTTCCAGATTGTTACGTTTTTCCCATAAATCGAGTTGTGCCAAAGTTTGGTTTGTGAATGAATTACTCATTACAAAACTTGGATGACCTGTGGCACAGCCTAAGTTGACCAGACGACCTTCAGCCAGAAGATAAATGCAGTTTCCGTTCGAAAACTCATATTTATCAACCTGTGGTTTGATGGTTGTTTTGATCACATCATTGGCTTCATCCAAACGACTAACCTGAATTTCGTTGTCGAAATGGCCTATATTACACACAATTGCCTGATCTTTCATCTGACGGATATGATCAAGTGTGATAACATCTTTATTACCGGTAGTGGTAACGTAAATATTACCGATTTTCAACGCTTCTTCAATGGTGGTAACTTCAAAACCTTCCATGGCAGCCTGTAAAGCGCAGATCGGATCGATTTCAGTAATCAATACGCGGGCACCATAGGCTTTCAGAGATTTTGCAGAACCTTTGCCCACATCACCATAACCTAAAACAACGCATACTTTACCAGCAAGCATCACATCGGTCGCACGTTTGATTCCATCTGCCAGTGATTCGCGGCAACCGTACAAATTATCAAATTTTGATTTGGTCACTGAGTCGTTCACATTGATGGCAGGCACAAGTAATGCGCCACTTTCTTTCATCTGATACAGACGGTGCACTCCGGTAGTTGTTTCTTCAGAAACACCTTTCCAGTCGGCTACTGTTCGGTGCCAGTGTTTGCTATCCTCTACATAAGTTTCACTTAAGGATTTCATAAAAGCGGCTTCTTCAGCACTGCTGGTTGTGCCGTTTAGCAAGGCAGGGTTTTTTTCAACCTCTAAACCTTTATGAATCATCATGGTAGCATCACCACCATCATCAACGATCAGGTTTGGACCCAATCCGCCTTCGAAAGTGAGCGCCTGTTTTGTACACCACCAGTATTCGTCGAGGTTTTCACCTTTCCAGGCAAAAACAGGAACACCAACAGCTGCAATGGCTGCAGCAGCATGATCCTGGGTTGAAAAAATATTACAGCTTGCCCAACGCACTTCTGCGCCCAACTCAACCAGTGTCTCGATCAACACGGCGGTTTGAATGGTCATATGCAATGAACCGGAAATACGGGCGCCTTTGAGTGGTTTTTTTGCGCCGAACTTGGCACGCAACGACATTAAACCTGGCATCTCCATCTCGGCGACTTCAATTTCTTTGCGACCCCAATCAGCCAACTTGATGTCAGCTACTTTATATTGGAGATCATTTTCAATAACACTTTGATTCATAGTCAAAAAGGTTGTTTATAAAACAATTAAAAAGTTTGCAAAAGTACATATATTTTCTGAATTACAGTGATAAACAGTATTCTCAGACAGATTGTTCATCATCAGGAGCAGATAATTGCCTAATCCTTTAAAACGATTCTACCGCTTGCGGTTTGCGAATTGGTTTGTAGTCTGTAGAAATAGATTCCATCGGGCAGGTGACTGGCATTCCAGATGATTTCATGCGTGCCGGAAGACAAATAGCCAGGTTCAGGGCCCTTGATCTTGTGTCCAAGACTATTTACTATTTCAATACTGAAACCCGTTGGCTCAGTAATTGTAAACGAAAACCGCAGCAAACCGGAAGATGGATTAGGGAAAACAGTACAAATATCATTGGTTAACTTTTCGTTTATGCCAACGGTGCAGGCGGCTTCAACTTCATCGCGAGAATTGCAACCTGAGGCATTGTCATTAATTTCAACTGTTCCAGTTGGATTGACTAAGTAATCACAAATACTTTTCACTTCACAATGGGATAACATCTGGTTATCACTAATATACATATAACTGATAATATGACCGTTAATGCTATCCAAACCATGTAAACTTGTTAATGATTCATTGCTCCAGATTGCGAGATTATGAACTGATTTCAAGTTAATCAGATCAGCCAGCGAATTCAGGGATTTATTGTAGGAAAGGCTAAGATCCTCCCCAATATAGACTAAATTATTCAATCCTTGCATATCTATCAGCGAATCAGTTGCACCAATATAGAGGTTCCCATTGATAGAATCAATTTTTTCGAGACCATCCAAGTGCTTTATTGAATATCCTGCTATATGGAGATCATGCATCACTGAGGTCAGACTATCTAATCCTGATAAATCAATCATGCCGGGATAAGTTGTGATGGATAAATCATTTACTGAATCGATGCCGGAAAGTCCTTGCAAATTTACAAGAGAATAATTCCCAATGATCTGAATATCTCCATCAAAATTGACCAGATTCTCCAATCCCTCAAAATTTCGTAAATACTCATTTCCATCTGCTTCATAACCTCCAATATATAAATTACCTCCAACCTGAATAAGTGATTCAAGCCCAATCAAATTATTCATTTGACGATTGTGCGTTAGTATGAGATGTCCTTCCACTGAATTGATTCCATACAAACCATTTACGTAGTTTAAGCTTGAACCACCAATAGTCAAATCCCCTTTAAGATCATTACAATCGGGAAAATTCTGGAAAAAATTATCCGCTTCCTGCTGGGTTTTAACCCAATAATTTCCATACGGCAAGCAACCAAGAGCAAATCCACAGGATTCAGCTATTTCAGCTGGATTATTGCAACCTGCACCATTCGAATAAATATTCACTGAGCCTGTTGGATTTGAAAGAAATTGACAAAATGGTAATATTTGGCATTCATGTAAGGCCGGATTGGATGAAATATTCAGATTATTTATTGTTCCTTGTTCAAGATTCGATAAGCCTTGAATATCTGATAAACTCGTATTATATTGGATTGATATTTCACCACCAATATGTTTCAGAGAATCCAGCCCGCTAAGATTCAAAAGGAATTGATTTGAAAAAAAATCTAGTCTTCCACCTATTGAATCAAGATCTTCCAGTCCTGTGAAATTCTGTAAATTTTCATTCCATTCAACAAAGAAATCTCCCCCAATCGAGTTTAAATTATTCAATCCTTCAAAATTTTCTATGCTTGGATTTCCATAAAAAGACATACTGCTACCAATTGTAACTAATTGATTTAATCCAGTCAAATTAGTCAAATTTTCATTATTTAAGATATATAAATAATCACCGATAGTGGTCAGATTATCAAGTCCGGACAAAGTTGTAAGTTCCTCAATTAAACCGATTGTCAAACGACCACCAATAGCAGTAATGTTTGATAAACCGAGTAGATTGGTTATCTGACCATTCATAATATCTACATTGCCTCCAATCTCAGTACACCCGGGATAATTCACTGGAAAACTATCAATCTGTTCCTGAGTTGTAAATGTTATCCCTTCCGGCAAACAGCCCTGGCCCATCAATCTGACAGACATCATGACCACAAACATAAAAATGTAAAGGTTTTTCATCAGTTGGCTAGTTTTTATTTAAATCAAGGGTGTTTTTTATAATTCTCCCAAAATTAGCACTTTAATTCAAAAATCAGAAGGTGAAAAAAAATAACTGAAAAATCATGCTCACATTCCCAAATTGTCAAATTGCCTCATTGTCAAATTGCCTCATTGTCAAATTACCTCATTGTCCAATTTAGAATTATTCCTGATAACTTGCGCCAAAATGAAATTTTTCGTTTCTTTGCAGTCTCTTAATTCAATTGCCCTTCCACAAAAAAGGTCTTTTGATTTATAAAGAAGAGTGGAGAGATTAGGCTCACCGAAGCTCTAGCAACCTTCCCGTTCGTGCGGGAGTGGTGCTAATACCTAACCTGACGGGGAAACCCGGAGGGAGATTATAAATTAAACGAATGTAAAATGATTGTTGTAAATTTATGCTAATGTTTTACTTTAGAGTCAGTTAGATTTTTCTATCAAACTCATTTTTAATGCGATTGGCCAAATTTCAACATAAAAAGCTAAACCTATGACTTTGATTAAACCTTCAATAAAGGAATTACTCTCCGATCGTGTTTTGGTGCTTGATGGCGCCATGGGCACAATGATTCAGCGTTATAACCTCACCGAAAAAGATTACCGGGGCGAACAGTTCAAGAATCATCATTCTGATCTGAAAGGCAACAATGACCTGTTATCTCTCACACAACCGCATATCATTTCGGCCATTCACCGCGATTATCTCGAAGCGGGTGCCGATATCATCGAGACAAATACCTTCAATGGCACACAGATTTCACAATCGGATTATCATCTTGAGGAAATTGTCATTGAAATGAATATCGCGGCAGCGCAGATTGCAAGATCCGTAGCCGATGAATTTACAGCACTTAACCCAAGCAAACCACGCTATGTGGCAGGAGCCATCGGTCCCACAAACAAAACGGCTTCCATGTCGCCTGATGTAAATGACCCCGGCTACCGCGCGGTTAGTTATGATCAGCTGGTCGAAAACTATTACCAGCAAGCCGCAGCGCTGGTCGAAGGTGGTGTGGATATTTTATTGGTCGAAACTATTTTTGATACACTTAATGCAAAAGCAGCACTTTTTGCTATCCAGCAATTGCAGGAGAATCTGGGCATCCGGATTCCGGTAATGATATCGGGGACAATCACTGATGCCAGCGGGAGAACGCTTTCAGGACAAACCGTTGAAGCTTTCCTGCATTCCGTTTCGCATTTCGATTTACTTAGTATCGGTCTGAACTGCGCTCTAGGTGCTGAACAGATGCGTCCTTATATTGAAGAACTCTCGCAAAAATCAACATTCGCGATCAGTGCTTACCCAAACGCTGGTCTGCCCAATCAGTTTGGTGGTTATGATGAATCGCCTGAGCAAATGGGCGCGCACATCCACGACTTTGTAAGTCATGGTTTTGTAAACATCGTGGGGGGTTGCTGCGGCACTACACCCGATCATATCCGTGAGTTTGTGAAAGTCGCAGAGAATCAAAGAAGTCACCAGAAACCTGCTATTCAGCCGACTACGGTATTTACCGGCCTCGAACCCCTGAAAGTACAGCGCGAAAGTAATTTTGTCAATATCGGTGAACGGACCAATGTGAGCGGGTCGATTAAGTTTGCCCGGCTGATTCGCGATAAAAAATACGAAGAAGCACTTACCATTGCCCGCCATCAGGTAGAAGGTGGCGCACAAGTGATTGATGTGAATATGGACGATGGCATGTTGGATGCGGAAGTTGAAATGGAAAAATTTCTGCATATCCTGATGTCTGATCCTGAAATCGCAAGACTCCCGGTGATGATCGATTCATCAAAATGGACGGTGATTGAACGAGGACTCAAATGCCTGCAGGGCAAAGCCATTGTAAACTCTATCAGTCTGAAAGAAGGTGAAGAACAATTCATCGAACACGCGAAATTGGTTCGTAAATATGGCGCGGCAGCTGTTGTTATGGCTTTTGATGAAGAAGGACAGGCATCATCTCTGGAGCGAAAAATCGAAATTTGCCAGCGTGCTTACCGCATCCTGACCGAAAAAGTGAATTTCCCACCCCAGGACATCATTTTTGATCCAAATATTCTGGCAATCGGTACTGGTATTGAAGAACATTCCAATTACGCGGTCGATTATATCAATGCCGTTACCTGGATTAAACAAAATCTGCCTTATGCCAAAACAAGCGGAGGCGTAAGTAACCTGTCTTTTTCATTTCGCGGAAATGACACGGTGCGCGAAGCCATTCATTCAGTATTTCTGTTTCACGCCATCAAGGCCGGCATGGATATGGGCATCGTAAATCCTGGAATGTTACAGATTTACGATGAAATTGATCCTGAATTACTTGAACTTTCTGAAGATCTAGTATTAAACCGGCGTGCGGATGCTACTGAGCGTCTGCTGTTGTTTGCTGAAAACATAAAAACTGGCATAAAAAAGGAAGAAAAACATGATGCATGGCGCGATACTTCTGTTAGCGAAAGATTAAAACATTCTTTAATTAAAGGAATCACCGAATTCATTGAAGAAGATACACTGGAAGCCAGAACGCAATATCCACGGGCTTTAGATGTGATAGAGCAACCATTGATGGATGGGATGGGTGTTGTAGGCGATTTGTTTGGCGCGGGAAAAATGTTTCTTCCGCAAGTGGTGAAAAGTGCCCGTGTGATGAAAAAAGCTGTGGCTGTGCTACTTCCTTATATCGAAGCCGAAAAAGTGACCGAATCGAGTTCTGCCGGTAAGGTTTTGCTTGCTACGGTAAAGGGCGATGTACACGATATCGGCAAGAACATCGTTGGTGTTGTTCTTGCCTGTAACAACTTCGAAGTGATTGACTTAGGCGTGATGGTTCCGGCATCTAAAATTTTACAGACTGCCCTTGAACACAATGTTGACATTATCGGACTCAGTGGATTGATCACACCGTCTTTGGAAGAAATGGTGCATGTCGCATCCGAAATGGAGCGACTGAATCTGCATTGGCCTTTGCTGATTGGCGGTGCAACCACTTCAGAAATTCATACCGCTGTGAAGATTGCACCTGCCTATAAAAAACCGGTTGTACATGTGCGTGACGCATCCAAAGTGACACAGGTTATTTCAAACTTGCTGGGCGATAAAACCAGAACAGCAGGTTATATCAGCGACCTGAACGAACGCTACGAAATGCTGCGCAAGAAACACCGCGACAACCGAAGCGAAGAAACTTATCTGGGTATTGATGAAGCGCGTAGAAATAAATTCGTTGGCCATTTTGATGAAACCACGATTTTTAAACCTGTCAAACCGGGTGTTATACATATTGAAAATCAATCTCTTGAAGAATTAGTCCCTTTCATTGACTGGACTTTCTTTTTTCATTCGTGGCGGATCAGTGGAAAATATCCACAGATTTTTGATGATCCTTTGAAAGGAGAAGAAGCACGCAAATTATTTGATGATGCCCAATTTTTATTACAAAAGATTGTGGATGAAAAATTATTGGTTGCGAAGGCGTCATTTGGAATTTTTCCGGCCAGTGCGGAAGATGATTCGGTTCATATTTTTGATCCCGAAGCACCTGAAAATCAAATTGCCAACTTTGAGTTTTTACGAAACCAGCAAAAAAAGAATGATAATATCCCCAATCTGAGTCTGGCCGATTTTATTGCGCCAACCACTGCAGGCATAAAGGATTATCTTGGTTTTTTTGTTGTCACAGCAGGAATTGGTCTTGATCCAATTGTGCAAAAATTTGAATCAGAGAATGATGATTACAACGCCATCATGGCCAAGGTTTTGGCAGACCGGCTTGCCGAAGCATTCGCCGAATTCCTTCATTATAAAGTTAGAAAAGAATACTGGGGCTATTCACCTGACGAACCCTTTGATATCAGCCAATTGCTTGGCGAGGAATACCGGGGCATTCGTCCGGCACCAGGCTATCCGGCCTGTCCGGAACACTCCGAAAAACAAATCATTTTCAGTTTGCTTGACGCTGAAAAACATACCACCGTTGCGCTGACCGAAAATTTTGCCATGACACCCACAGCGGCAGTAAGCGGATTCTATTTTGCACATCCTGATGCACAATATTTTAATGTTGGAAAAATCGGGCGCGACCAACTCAATGATTATTCGCAACGGAAACACATCAGCATCACTGAAATGGAACGACTATTAAATTCTAATCTGAACTACAAATAATAAATCCCATGCATAGTTTTTTAAAAGTGAATGAAGCCATCGAAAAAGCTGATAAAACATTGTTTTCTTTTGAGTTACTGCCTCCATTGAAAGGACAGAACATCGAACATATCGAAAACGCCATTGATCCTTTGATGGAATTTAATCCCGCTTTTGTGAACGTGACTTACCATCAGGAAGAGTTTCATTATAAACCACTCAGCAACGGCCTGCTCGAAAAGAAAACGATACGCAAACGGCCTGGTACGGTTGGCATCACGGCTGCAATTATGTATCGTTACCGTTTGAACGTTGTACCGCATATCATTTGTGGCGGCTTTAACCAGGAAGAAACTGAAAACGCATTGATCGACCTGCATTTTCTGGGGGTAAAAAACCTGCTTGTGGTGCGTGGTGATGCGCAGCCATCCATGAAGTATTTCCGTGCCGAACCTGGTGGGCACTCTCATTCCATCGATCTGGTAAATCAGATTATGAAACTGAACAATGGTAAATATATTGAGGAAGATTTACTCAATGCCACACCTACAAACTTCAGTGTTGGCGTTGCCGGTTATCCGGAAAAACATATAGAAGCACCCAATCTGGAAAGTGATCTGAAATTTTTGAAAATGAAAATCGATGCAGGTTCTGAATTTGTTGTCACACAGATGTTCTACGATAATAAAAAGTATTTTGATTTTGTTGATAAATGCCGCGCCATCGGAATCACTATTCCAATAATTCCCGGTTTGAAACCAATATCAACTTTGAATCATCTGAATGTTCTCCCACAGACTTTTAATATTGATTTGCCACAGGAATTGGTCAGGGAAGTTCAAAAATGTACTGATAACAAGCAGGTTCGCAAACTTGGTATCGAATGGGCTATTGCGCAATCGCGTGAACTTATCGCCAAAGGCGCCCCTGTTTTGCACTTTTACACAATGGGAAATTCGGATAATATCCGAAAGATAGCTGAAGCTGTTTTTTAAAAATCTGGCAATTTGGCAATTTGACAATTTGGCAATTTGACTATTCGGCGATTTATTCTAACAGGTCACTTGCACGATTTTACTATTTCGTTAGTCTTTCACTATTTTTAGCCCTTCAATCTGTTAAATTTCTAATTTTGGAAATTGAATAGTAACAATATGAAACTCTACGATTTATTCACAAAACCGGGAAAAAAAATTGCAGTGTTGGTTGATCCGGACAAGCCAACGGATGAACAAATTATACAAATCGCAAAACGCTCGCAGGAATCAGGTGTTGATTTTTTCTTTGTTGGCGGTAGTTTGCTTACCAACGACAATCTCGACAGCTGCATCAAATTACTCAAAATTCACGCAAAAATCCCTGTAATCCTGTTTCCGGGAAACACCAATCAACTTAGCAACAAAGCCGACGGTTTTCTTTTTCTTTCACTAATTTCGGGCCGTAATGCTGAAATGTTAATCGGCCGCCATGTGATTGCAGCTCCCTATCTGAAACTGAGTGGTCTTGAAATTCTTCCGACCGGATATATGCTGATCGATAGTGGCAAACCCACTTCAGTAAGTTATATGAGCAATACCGTTCCAATTCCAAATGATAAATTTGATATTGCTATTTGTACAGCCATGGCGGGCGAAATGCTTGGCATGAAACTCATTTTCCTTGAAGGCGGTTCAGGTGCCGAACGTTCGGTTTCAGATGAAATGATAAAAATGGTACATGGAAGCATTAATATTCCCCTGATTGTCGGTGGTGGAATCCGCACCCCCGAACGCGCTGCCCAATGCGCTCGTGCCGGCGCCGATGTTATAGTTATCGGAAACGCACTCGAAAAAGAACCTGGTCTGCTGAGTCAGTTTGCCGATGCAGTGCATGGTGTTATTTGATTGAATTGAGAAAAGAGTGCACAATAAACAGTATAATTAGCCTTGACTTTAATAATCAGCATAATAAAATGAAAATACTATCTTTCATAATCAGTCTTTTACTGATTTTTTCAACATCATTTCTTGTAGCTCAGGATAAAATATTTACACCGGAAGAATCAGTCGGTCTGAATCCATTACTTAACCCGAGCGGTTACGGTCAATTACAATGGATAACCGGACAGGATGATTTCACCTATAATGACAAAAAACTGGTGATGAAAACCCATGCGGAATCAAACCTCACTGAAGTATTCTTCAGTCTGGCTGATTTAAATAATTCATTGAAGGCCGATAGCTTCGATACACTGGCTAAGATTCCACAGACCAACTGGGTGGACGCAACCCGTATGTATTTCTTCGTCCTGAACAAACTATTTGTTTTCGATGTTTCGAAAAAAACAATGTTGAAAATTACAGAATTTCCAGAAAAAGCGGCAAATTTCTCAGTTAATCTACCTTTACTTAATGTCGCGTACACTGTCGATAACAATCTATATGTTTATGAAGGTCAGTCTCATACAAAAATCACTACTGAACCCGAAGGTGTTGTTTGCGGACAATCAGTACATCGCAATGAATTCGGAATAAACGGTGGTATTTTCTGGTCACCCGATGGCAACTCAATTGCTTTCTACAGAATGGATGAACGGATGGTGGCCAGTTACCCGATTGTTGATACTGACAAAAGAATTGCCGAAGTTAAGAATGAGCGTTATCCGATGGCTGGTGAGAAAAGTCACGAAGTAACGCTTGGGGTGTATAATTTGTCTTCTAAGGCGACCATTTATTTGAAAACAGGTGAACCAGCCGAACAATATCTCACATCTGTAACCTGGCATCCTGATAATAAAATCATTTATACCGGTGTATTAAACCGTGATCAAAATCACCTTGTAATGAACGCTTATGATGCGCTATCAGGCGAATTCACCAAAATGCTTTTCGAGGAAACAGATGAAAAATATGTTGAGCCACAACATCCATTGCTTTTTGTTCCCGGACAAAATAACCGCTTCATCTGGATAAGCCAAAGAGACGGATATTCTCATTTATATCTGTACGATACAGACGGAAACCTTATCAAACAACTTACCCAGGGAGAATGGATTGTAACTGATGTTCATGGTTTTAACAGTGAAACGGGTGAAGTAATTTTCATTGCAACCAAAGACAGTCCTATTGAACAAAATATTTACAAAACAAATTTGAAATCAGGGAAAATAGAACGATTAAGTTCTGAAAAAGGGATGCATCGGGCCATATTGAGCAAGTCAGGTAAATATGTACTGGATATTTATTCAAACCGGGAAACACCAAAGACTATTTCACTGATTTCCACAAAAACCAATAAACTCAAAGTTATCAAGGCAGAGGGAAATTTATTGAAAGAGTATAAACTCGGTCTGACTTCAATATTCACTGTAAAAGCGAGTGATGGAACCGATTTATACTGCCGGATGATCAAACCAGTCGATTTTGACCCGGCGAAGAAATACCCGGTAATTGTTTACGTTTACGGTGGGCCACACGCACAAATGGTGACAGAAAGCTGGCTGGGAGGAGCCAATAATTATCTCAACTATCTTGCGCAAAAAGGCTATGTGGTTTTTACAATGGATAACCGTGGATCAGCAAACCGTGGTAAAAAATTCGAACAGGCCATTTTCAGAAATCTGGGAAAAGTTGAAATTGAAGACCAGCTTCAGGGAATTAATTATCTGAAATCGCTTGATTTTGTTGATGATAAAAGAATTGGTGTCGATGGATGGAGTTATGGTGGTTTTCTGGCAATGACCTTAAAATTGCAGCATCCTGAAATATTTAAAGTCGCAGTAGCCGGCGGTCCCGTTGTTGATTGGAAATATTATGAAGTAATGTATGGTGAAAGGTATATGGACACACCTCAGACCAATCCCGAAGGTTATGCCAATGCCAATCTGCTTGATCAGGCGAAAAACCTGAAAGGAAAATTACTTCTAATTCATGGCACATCCGACAATACCGTCGTTTGGCAGAATAGTCTTACTTTTTTGAAACGTTGTGTGGATGAGGGTGTTTTGGTTGATTATTTTGTTTATCCAGGTTACGGACACAATGTGCGGGGCAAGGATCGGGCACATCTGATTAAAAAGATTACCACCTATTTTGATGAAAACCTTTAATTGATAAAAATAATTTATCAAATTCCCAATTTGAGACTTTTTATACATTTTGGGAGAATAAAAATATAATATAAATAATGTAAACAATTGATCTTGTGTGTTTTATTTGATTGGTACGTTTATAGATAAGTAATTTTAGGATTTTAGATTGCCAAAACAATGAAAACAAACGAGATTAAAAATGAGAATTTGATACAACTGGAAGCTGTTTTCAAGAATAAAACAATTTTAGTTGTTGACGATGTGAAAGTCAATTATTTGCTTATAAAAGCCATGCTTTTACGAACAGGCGCTTCAATAGTCTGGGCTGAAGATGGGTTCAAAGCACTCGAAATCATTAGTTCAGAACAAAACATTGATCTTGTTCTGATGGATTACAATATGCCGGTCATGGATGGCCTAGAAACAACATTGCGAATAAAAAAAACCAAATCAACGTTACCAGTACTATCACAGAGTACTTTCACCGATTCGCCATTATTCGACAGACTGAATGCTCCTTTTGATGCTTATATTTCAAAACCCATTGTACCTAAAACACTTATTGAAACTATCTCAATGTTCATCGCTTAATTAATTGATTTCGAGCAGCTATTCAGATTTAATTATCTTTGTCATAATATAAATCATTGTTTTAATAATCCCATACTATGCGAAGCAAATTAATGCTTCTTTTTGTCACCTTGATAATGATTGGTTTACATTTTCCAACCAGTATTTTTGGCAACAATAATCCAACAACCGACAGCCTTACTAATTTATTAAAGACCAAAGAAGGTCAGGAAAAACTGATCATTTACGAGCAATTAATCTCGTCACTTCGTAACCTTGATCCCGCGCGCGGGATTGATCTTGCCAGAGAAGCTGAACAACTTTTCAATGAACCGGGCAACGAGCTTTTCAAAGCAAGAATCCTGAACGAAGAAGGGGTTTGCTATCGTAAACTTCATATTTACGAAAAATCATTCATACTCCATTTCGAAGCACTTAAAATATTTGAAACCCTTAAAGACAGCATGGGAACTGCTTTCACCCTTGCTAACATTGGCAACGTTTATTTTTCAAATAATGAATTTGAAGAAGCCCTTAATTACCAATACAAATCACTGGCAATCAAAGAGTTTTTAAAAGACGAATCACAGGTAGCCTATTCGTACAATACCATTGGAATGGCGCTTATAAAACTTAATGAACTTGAGAAAGCATTAAATTTCTTTAATAAAGCCATTGAAATCCGCAAAAAAAAGAATGAATCTATTGAGCTGGCTAACATCTATGGAAATCTTGGGAAAGCAATGCTAAAGCTTGACAGGCTGGATGACGCCTTTTCATATCTAAAGCTGGCCGAGACAGAATACATTAAAGAGAAGGCTGATTTTGGTCTTGCTATGATTTACAATTCATTAGCTGAAATATATATCAAACGCAATGATTTTGCAACCGCGTTTGATTTGCTTAAAAAAGCAGAAAGTATGGCTCTCAGCCAGAACAACAGTCAGCTTCTCATAGTGAACTATGAACTTCAAAGTAAAATTCTTGCAGAAAAAAAACAATTTGAAGAAGCGCTTCTTCTAACCCATAAGGTTTCTAAACTTAGTGAGTCTATTTCGAACGAACGGAGATCTTATGAGATGACCGAAATCAGAGTGCGTTATGAAACAAGCAAATTAGATGCTGACAATGAAATATTACGACTGAAAGTGAAAGAGCAGGAAATGCGTTTAAAAATATTCATTGTCCTGATTATCAGTTTAACTTTTGTTTTAATTGCATTGATTGCAATCTGGCGATACACTAAAAACAGAAAGCAGAGTCAAAATCTTGCGTTGATGAACCGGTCACTCGAGCAAAGGGTTGATACACGTACGAAAGAATTAAAAGAAGAAATTCTGGCACACGAAGTCTTACTTGACTCGCTCAGAAAAAGTGAAGAAAAATTTAAGACAATCTCTGAAACTTCTCCTTCGGGCATTATTGTGACCAACGAAAAGGGTCGCATTGTATTTATGAACAAACGATTGCTTGAGATTACAGATATTCCGGAAAATCTGTTTTCTGAAGGCATATGGCTTGATCATATTATTATTGAAGACCGTGACGAAGTAATAGATTTCTGGGAAAATATTCATCGTATCAACCATCAGGTTGGAGAAATTTCCTATCGGATGATTATTCATGAAGTAATCAACTGGTTTCATTTGAAAGTTGCGCCCATGTTTAACGACAATGTTTTCATCGGTTATGTCGCTGTGATGGATAACATTACTCCGCAAAAAGAGTTTGAACTTGAATTGATTCGTGCAAAAAACAAAGCAGAGGAATCTGATAAACTAAAATCTGCGTTTCTGGCAAATATGTCACATGAAATCAGAACACCAATGAATGCCATTCTGGGATTTTCCGATTTACTTTCATCACCAGAATATGATGAAGAGGAAAAAACCGAATTTGTAAACATGATAAAATCGAGCGGAAAATTGCTGCTTAACCTCATCAACGATATCATTGACATTTCGAAAATTGAGGCGGGCGAGTTAAAAATACAGCCAACAACTTTCCCGGTTGCCACTGTACTCGACGAAACATACAACACCTTTAAACAACAGCTCGACCGGACCGGAAAAAAAGGAGTTCACCTTATATTAAATCACCGCGTAGCTATTGAACAATCCAAAATCACCACGGATCGGTTGCGTCTGCAGCAAATACTGACCAATTTGATCAGTAACGCTTTGAAGTTTACTTCAAATGGTGAGATTGAATTCGGCGTTTTACATATCGAAGATCATTTCGAATTTTATGTTCGTGACTCCGGAATCGGTATTCCTGACTCAAAACTCGAAGTTGTTTTTGAGCGCTTCCGACAAGCTGATGACTCACATACAAGACTATACGGAGGGACAGGATTGGGGCTTGCTATAACCAGAAACCTAACTCAATTACTCGGCGGTAAAATATGGGTCGAATCAGTAGAAGGCCATGGGACAGTCTTTTATTTCACACTCCCCGCTGAACTCGAGTTTGCCGGAACCGAAAATATGATTCAGCAGACTAAACATATTGGGAAAGTTGACTACCACAACAAAACCATTTTGGTCGCAGAAGATCTTGAAACAAACCACCACCTGGCCGGATTGATGTTAAAGCGTCTGAAATGCAATGTGATTTATGCGACAAACGGTTTAATAGCAGTAGATATCGTTTCCAAATCGAAGGTTGATCTTATTCTGATGGATATTCAGATGCCTGAAATGGATGGCATCACAGCCATGAAAAAAATAAAATCAATGGGTTTGCATGTGCCTGTTATTGCAGTTACAGCCTTTGCAATGCTCGATGAGGGCCAGAAATATATTGATATGGGATTTGATGGTTTTATCAGTAAACCTTTCAATATTGAAACATTGGTTGATACTTTCAAAAAAATATTTAATTTTGAAAAACAATAATTCACGCGCGTGACAAAATTTTCAATCAATCTCTTTATTCTTATCACCCTTAATCTGCTTGTTTCGATTACACAGGCCCAGGTTTTTACTGAAATTAACAAGCAGCCTCAGGGATTAGCCAATTCAACAGGAATCTGGATTTTGCGCGAATCGAAACTTGACCTGTTACATAGTGGAGAACTGGTGAACAACAAAATGCAGCCCAAAACCAATTATTACAAGCAAACAGCGCAGGATCAGTTCACTATCACAAACAACAGTCTGCCTGCTTTCAGCCGGGGAGATATGGATGTTGCCGATTTTAACAAAGATGGTTTACAGGACGTTGTACTGACTGGTCTGGGCTTAGGAAACAAGCCTGTTGCAGGTGTATTTCTGCAGCAAACAAATGGAACTTTTGCCCGTATTCCTTCTTTTATAGATGGGCTTATTGATGGCTCGGTTGAATTTGGTGATTTTGACAACGATGGTGATCTTGATATATTGATAGCGGGTGGCGACAATAACCGAATGATTTTCACAAGGATTTACGAGAATACAGAAGGCAAACTAACCGAAAGCAAAATCAGTCTGCCCGGCATCCAATTTGGTAGTGCACGTTGGGGAGACATTAACCGCAACGGCAGCCTCGATATTTTGCTTACCGGATTATCGGGTTCCGGACCAATAACACGTATTTACATTTACCAGAATAACGGATATAAATTACTCCCGCAAATGTTTCCCGGCCTGAAACATAGTGATGGCGCATGGCTCGATTATAATCTTGACAATATGCTTGATTTTGTCGTGAGTGGGACATCAACCTACGGAACACCTTATACACGTGTTTTTCGTGCTTATAAAGAAATGCAGTTTGAAGAACAAAGGGAAAACGGAATGCGGCAATTAATGAACTCAAAAATTGACGTAAGTGACTTTGATGCTGATGGTGATCCTGATTTTGTGATCAGTGGCGAAAGTCTGGAACGCCCTTATACAATTGTTTTTGAAAACAGGAAAAATGTTGGTTTTATCGATTATATGGCAGGGCTGACAGGTGTTTCAAATGGAATCGCACGATGGGGTGATTATGATGGTGACGGTGATTTCGATTTATTTGTTACCGGTATCGATGTCTGTTACAATCTGATTGGTAATATCTACCGGAACAACCTCAATCCTGAGATCGACCGGCAGGAAGATAATATGGATATTTTTATTGAATCTCCCATCGTTGATTACACGCGCGGACCATATTACTATTTCGTTTTTTCATCCTGTTTCTGTGATATCGAAGGCAAAGGCGTTAAATCGTATAATATGCTTGTCAGTAATATTCATCAGGAAAAAGACGATTTCAACCTTACTTATAAATTCAACGAAATTCTGCTTGAGAAATTTCCAGGATGGCCCTGGACAGACCGTGGTCACCGTACATCAAACGCATTTACCAGTGTGAAAGACGCTGAAGAGGGCCGTCTGCAAGTGATTGGCGGATATACCAATGACGATTTCAAAATTCATTATATCAACTGGTAACAAGAGTTTTTAGTGTTTTTTATCTTCCAGAACATGAAAAATAGTTCAATCTTTAAACTTTCAACATTCAACCTTTGAACTCTTCAACACTTCTCATACTTCCAGTTTCGCGATTTACCTTCGGCAATCCACGCTAATGACTGTTCCAACCGTTTTTGTCTTGTAGCATCTGTTTTTGCTTCAGTAATCCACATGATGTATTCCTTCTTTTTGCCCGGACTGAAAGTTTCAAATACTGTTCTGGCTTTCGCATCCTGAGCAATCGCTTGCGCGAAGTATTCAGGAACGATAAGTTCCTTTACGGAAACAGGTTTCGATTTCTGTATTTTTATTCCCTTTTCACTCAGCTCCATAGCTTCACGGATGTAAAGTATCAGGATTTCATCTGAAGGCAAATCACTCAACGACTTCAACTGTCCGAAATTTCCCATGCCTGTTTTATCATTCGATTCCATCAGTTTGAAATTGTCGGTCATTTGACAACCTAACCAGAATCCAAATGCACAATGGTTTTTAAATGCAGCCATACTGCATAAAATAGCACCTTTATAGCCAAAATGAGGAAATCCCCATTTCAGACTTTCCTCAACCTGTGGACAAGCCTGATGAACTACTGAACGAATATGATGCAGAATATCCCGGGCAAAAGGTGCGGCATTTAAAATATACTGGTCAAAAACAACATTCTTTCCTTCCATATCATTAAATTTTAGATTTCAAAAATAAGCCAATATGTATTTTCTGAAAAAATTCTTTTTATAGTAAAAACAGGATAAATCGTCGCATATTATTAACCCCGACCTTCAGGTCGGGGAAAATTGAAAATCAATACAATATGGGCTTTAGCCCAATCTTTATGTGCGGTTCGATACGAAAATTTATCCTGTTTGCAGTATTACTGCCTCCACTTTAACAATCACAATAAATTGTTTGTCATGGTATTAACATAATTACTAATTTAGTCCGGTTACAGAACAAAACAATCCGCAATGACTTTCATTTCAACTGAACAACTACAACTCGCTTTCGATTTCGTGAATTTCACCGACAAACATTTATTTTTAACGGGGAAGGCAGGAACGGGGAAAACCACATTTCTGCATCAGCTCCGCCTGAAAACAGCCAAAAGAATGGTCATTGTCGCGCCAACAGGTGTTGCGGCAATCAATGCCGGTGGCGTTACTATTCATTCATTCTTTCAACTTCCCTTCGGACCGCAGATTCCAGAGGAATTCGCCGCTGACATTTCACGTTCAGGCCGGTTTTCAATTACAGCCAACAATGATAAAAGCGCCGCTTCCCGTTACCAGAAAATGACACGCGAAAAGATCAATATTATAAAAAGTCTTGATTTGTTGGTTATTGACGAAATAAGCATGGTACGCGCCGATCTGCTCGATGCAATTGACAGCGTTTTGCGCCGTTACCGATATCGGTCAGTGCCTTTTGGGGGAGTGCAATTGTTGATGATTGGCGATGTGCAGCAACTGGCACCTGTTGCCAAAGAGGATGAATGGGAAATACTTCGTCCGTATTATGATTCAGTTTATTTCTTCAGCAGTCTGGCCTTAAAAAAAACAGATTATATCAGCCTTGAGCTTACCGAAGTTTTCAGGCAGCAGGATGAACAGTTTATTGCCATGCTCAACAAAGTTCGCGAAAACGAACTGGATGATGCAACCATTGATCAACTGAACCAAAGGCATTTACCCGGTTTTAATCCGTCGGACGATGAAGGATATATCACACTTACCACCCACAACCACCAGAGCCAGAAAATTAATGAAGCGAAACTGCTGGCACTGCAAGGAAAGTTAAAAAAATTTGACGCTACGGTTACCGGCGACTTCCCAGAGTATGCCTACCCAACTGATCAGGATCTTGCCTTGAAAGTTGGTGCGCAGGTGATGTTTGTAAAAAACGATCCAAATCCGGCAAAGGCTTTTTACAACGGAAAAATCGGCACACTTGTACAAATCAGCGATAAGGTTTTGAGCGTGCAATGCAAAGGAGATGAAGAAGAAATTGAGGTTGTGCCACTGGAATGGAATAATTGCAGATATACCCTGAACGAAACCACCAAAGAAATAAGCGAAACGGTTATTGGCACATTTACACAATATCCACTGAAACTTGCATGGGCGATCACTATACACAAAAGTCAGGGACTCACTTTCGAGAAAGCCATCATCAACGCCAATGCTTCATTCACACACGGACAGGTTTATGTTGCGCTCAGCAGATGTAAAACGCTGGAAGGCATGGTTTTGAGCACTCCTATATTACGTCGTTCGATTCGTCATGATGCCGGCGTGAATAGTTTTGTACACCAGATCCAGGACAATCCACCTGACACACAACGACTTGAAGATGCTAAAATTGGTTATCAGCAATCTCTTTTGCATGAACTATTCGACTTTGAACCGCAATTGAAACGCATGTTTTCGCTAAGCAGACTGTTATCGGAAAATGCAGGTGCTGTGGATGATTCAGGCCGTAATTTGTTTGATTCACTGATACAGAAATTCAAATCAGAAGTGTTTGAAATAGGTGAAAAGTTTCGCAGACAAATAGCCCAATATGCATCGCAGCAACCAGATATTGAACAAAATGAAATTTTACAGGAACGTATCCGTAAAGCCATTGAATATTTCATTCCGAAGATAAATGAAACAATTCAAAGCGCTCATATTGAATTTGTTACTGACAATACAACCATACGTAAATCATTAAATGATGCGCAGGAGCGCTTGCTTTCCGAACTTTTTATCCGTCAGCAATGTTTGCTTGTATCGAACCATGGTTTTTCAGTTTCAAAATATGTCGAAACCCGTGCCAAGGCAGCGATCGAGATGCCAATGATGAAGAAAAAGGAGATCAAAGACAGTTTTGGCAACCAGAAAAACCTGGGATTGTACAGGCAACTGAAAAAGTGGCGCGATAATCTTGCAGAAGAACTGAATGTGCGGCCCGACCTCATTTTACCATGGAAAGCCCTGAATGGTATCAGCGAAGAATTACCATTGAACCTGCTTGCATTGAAACAAATCAAAGGCATTGGTAAAAAGAAACTGGCGGCTTACGGAGGCATACTACTTGAGATGATTTCAGATTACAGCAACCGCAACAATCTTGGCCTATCTATCGATACAAGCGAACCAAAAGAGGTTGAGAAGGCACCAAAAACCGATACGAAACAAGTTAGTTTTGATATGTATAAAGCCGGTAAAAGCCCGGAAGAGATCGCTGAAGAACGAAATTTTGCTGTTACTACCATTCTCAGTCATCTATCCGCTTTTGTGAAAACCGGCCAACTGGATGTGGATCAATTTCTTACCAAAGATAAAATTGACCTCATCTCTGAATATTTCACCGAAACACATGACCTGAGCCTCGGCAGCGCCAAACATGTTTTGGGCGATGATGTATCTTATGCAGATATCAAAATGGTTTTATCACATTTAGAGCATTTGGGTGTGATTGATGAATCTTTCAACTAATCGAAATCACATCTTTTAGTTCTTGTGAGAATGCTTCAGAATCTCAGTAAACTTTATACAATAGTGACTGAATACATGAAAATAATGAACCTAACCGTTACAATTAATTGTTGATTTTTGTACAGTAAAGAATTATTTAAAGTCTTTTGGACTATTGTAAGCGCTTGAATAAAAAGCAGTGAAATGAATAGTTGTCAAGTTTTGTTTTTGATAAAATACGCGAAGAGAATACTCTTTCTGCCCATTTCCGGTTTCAGAAGAAACCAATCGATCAGAAGCTTTTCGTATAATTATTATCCTTTTGTATAAAAATCTTCACAAAAAAAACGGGGCGAATTCCGCCCCGTTTCAATGCATTTTTTTTGAAGAAATGAGAAACAGCACTATTTTTTCTTCTCTTTTTTCTCAAGTCTTTTTTCTTTGAGGGTTTTAGCCGGTTTCTTCTTTTCTTCCTTTTTTTTATCCAGTGATTTTGCCATAGCTATAAGTTTTAGTGGGTTTTCAAAGAACTAAATTACTGCGTTTTTTATTGTTGTGCAAACAATTTAAATAAACGCTAAAAGAGCCAGCCTAAAAATTACATGTTTCCAAATGTTTTTCATGCTACTTTTATGACCTCAAAACAAATGTTGGTTAAACACTAATTCATGCCATATGAAATCTCTGCTATTGTATTTACTACTATTTCCGGCTTATCTTTTTTCACAGTCCATTGTTACAGTCGATGGAAAGCGCATTCTTGTTGACGATTCGTTGTATATCATCCGAGGCGTATGTTACTCACCGGTTGCCATAGGTGATGATCGTTCTGATCCGGCAGACTTTTCACATATTGATCAGGATATTCTGTTGATGACGCAGGCAAACATCAATACAATACGCACCTATGTGCCAATAACAGATGAGACCGTTCTCGATAAATTCGCTGCCGCCGGAATTAAAATCATTATCGGTTTTCCAAATTACGATGATACTTTTCAATATCCCGACATCAGTCACGGAACCTATCTTTCTTATATAAACACCTATAAAAACCATGACGCCATACTCATGTGGGAATTAGGAAATGAGTACAATTACCATGCTGACTGGTTTAATAACAACATAAATAACTGGTACACTATTCTTAACAATGCTTCAGCAGCCATACACAACGCTGACCCAAACCACCCCGTTTCGACAGCACATGGTGAAGTTCCTTCAGCAGATGCTATTAGTCGCTGTCCGCAGGTTGATGTCTGGGGATTGAATGTTTACCGTTGGGACAATCCAGCTCCTGCAGCTACGCAATTTTCTGCATTATCTACCAAACCTTGTTATTTTTCAGAATCAGGTGCTGACCGGTACAATAAAAATCTGTCCCGTGAAATCCAGAAAGAACAAGCAATCGCTGACACAACGATATGGTATAACATAAAGGATAAACTCGATATATGTTCAGGAATTACATTTTTCGCTTTCGTTGACGAATGGTGGAAAGGGGGAAACAACAGTTCCCATGACGCGACAGGATTCGCCATGACCATTCCTTACGACAGTTATGCAAACGAGGAATGGTGGGGAATTGTAGATATTGAACGAAACACAACCGAGGCTTATGTTGCGCTTAAAATTACTTTCACCGAGCATGCATTGGGTATTTTTGACAGACCTGTTGTTCAAAAATCGCGGCTGGTTCCAAACCCTGCGACGAACAAAACGGTTTTGTTATTATCGAATCCGCTGTTTGAAATTGTTGAATTGCAAATTTCGGGTCTGAATGGCAACCAGCTGGTTTCAATCCAGCTTGAAGTGCAAGGCAATTCGATAGAGATTCCGTTAGATCAGTATCATCTTCAGGATGGCGTTTATTTTGTTTCTGTAACCGGAAAATCAATACAGACGAACAGCCTGTTAGTCAAACAGTAAGAATTGTCTTTTGAGAACAAAGATTCATATTTTGTAAAAGCCTGAAAATATTCTTTTTCAGGCTTTTACATTATAGCTTTAGGTTTTATATTCTTTATCCAATAGCTTCTTCAATTGAAGAAAACTTTCTCCCTTTTTATTTTAATACAGTAAAAACAATACGGATGATTTCAATATCCGTGTTTGCACTTGCCCCATCAGAACCTCTGGCAGTCTTAATTTCAACTTCGTCTTTTCCGACGTAATCCTGAGAAGGCAGATAAGTGTACATTGTTTTACTGTCAGTCATCAGGTTGTCAATTTTACTGATTCTATAAAAAGAAGCCTGTTTGATTATTGTTGCGCCTTCCTCATCACCAAAGACTCCAAGATCATATTCGTAGGTATCATTTGAAGCCAGATTAACATAAATTGTGCTTGTAACTGGTTCTGTTACGTCATTTTCGGCACACCCCTGTGTTATAAACAGTGTGCCCGCAAAAATCAAAAGAAAGAATAATTTTATTTTCATTGTCTGTTTTTATAAAATGACTGATCCTGTTAGTATAGTTTTCAGCCATTGATTTTACTGCTCATTTTATGTTTGCAAAAATAACATGAAATGTTAAAAACAGACCATTTAAATAATAAGACGGTTTCTTAATGTTTGTCGTAATTTTGAACAATCTGCATTGTAAAATGCAGTTGGTAACAAGGCGCAATATTTTTTATGTTGGATGCCTGATGATAAAAAAATAGACTGAAAGAAACTGTATCACTTAAATATGCTCAATAAAAAAAAAGAACATCCAAAAGAAAAATCGAGATTGCATCCGCGAAACAGACATCGTGAACGCTACGATTTCGGTCAGTTGATTGTGGCCTGTCCTGATCTAGCAAAGTTTGTAAAGATGAATTTATACAACGACGAATCCATCGATTTCTCTGATCCGGAGGCGGTGAAAATGCTGAATAAAGCCCTGTTAAAGCACTTCTATCAAATCGAACACTGGGACATCCCCCAAAACTATTTATGTCCGCCTGTTCCAGGTCGTGCCGATTATATCCATTATGCTGCCGATTTATTGCGCGGTAAAAATTATGGAAAGATCCCAACCGGTAATGAGATAAAAATTCTGGACATAGGCGTTGGCGCCAATTGCATTTATCCGTTGATTGGAAACAAAGAATATGGCTGGTCATTTATTGGTTCTGATATTGATCAGTCAGCCATTGAATCGGCTGATAAAATTATAAACTCCAATTCCGTTCTGGCAGGCAAAATTGATTTGAGGTTACAACCAGATCCGAAAGATATTTTCTATGGAATTCTCCAAAAAAACGAGCCCATTGATCTGTCCTTATGTAATCCGCCTTTTCACGCTTCTTTAGCTGAAGCCCAATCAGGAACACTTCGCAAGCTGAATAACCTTAATGAAGGATTGATCACCAGTCCTGTCCTGAATTTTGGCGGCCAGAACAATGAATTGTGGTGCGAAGGTGGTGAAGAAAGATTCACACAGGATATGATACGTCAGAGCCGGCAATTTCTTGATTCTGTTTTTTGGTTCACAACGCTGATATCGAAACAATCGACACTCAAGAGCGCTTATGATACACTCAGAAGAGCAGATGCAGTGGAAGTTGAAACCATTCCGATGGGACAAGGCAACAAAACCAGCCGTTTACTTGCCTGGACTTTTCTTGATCCTTCAGAACAAAAAAAATGGGCCAATTCAAGATGGAAAATGAAAAGTGGTAAATGAAAGAAACCATCATAATAACAAAGGCGCTTTTTTAATCGTACCTTTATACTAAGAATTTACAAATTTGTAATCCGATAATTCATTCAAAATGAAAACAATACTTCGATTTAGTCTGTTGATTGCCATCACAACCTCCACATTATTCCTATACAGCCAGGAAACATGTAAGGTGTTGAAACAGGAAATTGCAGGAACCTACGAAGGGAAATGCAAAGATGGTCTGGCAAATGGCAAAGGTATAGCTGTCGGAACCGACCGTTATGAAGGAAAGTTTTATAAAGGTCTTCCGCATGGCGCAGGCACTTATACCTGGTCAACCGGTGAAACTTATGTTGGCGAATGGTACGAAGGGAAACGTGATGGAGTTGGTATTTATACCATGCATGTGAACGGAAAAGACAGCATTCAGGACGGAATCTGGCAAAAAGACACTTATGGCGGACCAAAACCAAAAAGCCCTGTGGTTCTGTATAAATCCGGGGTCGACAGGTATCGGTTTCTCAAGAATCCTTCAGTTAAAGAACGGGTTCTGATTGAAATTCTGCAAAATGGAAGTCGTAATGTTGCCGTCACAAACCTGCTGATGACCTGCTCAAGCGGATATGAAACTCAACTCGGCGAACTGATTGGTTATGAAGAAGTGACATTTCCTGTTACAATTAAAATCATGTATTCCACAATGAATAAACTGCATACCATGCCGCTAGAGGTGAAGTTTGAATTCATGATTTCTGAACCCGGTGATTGGACCGTTGAATTGAATAACTGACAAACAAACCAGCAGTAAAATAATGATTATCATAAAAATACTGCTAGCACATGCCGCCATTTTTGCTGTTTTCCATATTATAAAAATGAGGATATCAAGCAATAAAATGCTCAGTATTATTACTTTTGGGATGGCAATCGGTGTTGCACTAGTATTATTCCCTTATAAAACAATACAGTTCACAGGGATAGGAATCTATTTTGTCAGTGTATTTTTAACGGTCGTTTACGGGATAACCGCAAAAAATTTACCGACAAAATCAAGACTTATCATTTGCCTGATGGCTGCACCCATTTTCACTTACTGGCTTTGGTTAGTCAATCATTGGCACGGGAATATCATGTTATTACCAGTAATTACGTTATTTGCAGGCTTAACCGGAATGGTGATGAAAACAAAACTGAAGACTGAATCGGGCATTCTGATTTTACTTACAACAGATGCCATTGCAATCATCCTTGAATACTGGTTGAAACTGCCTTGATAGAATAATTTTGATCAAACCATGATCACCGGAGTTGATTTCCAAATACCTCATACATATTCCAAACACAAAAAAAAGGTGATACCAGTAAAAACCGATATCACCTTTTCAAGTCTGATGGGATAACTTAGGAAACCTTTATCTTTTTGTTTGATTTCCTTCTTTTCAATTTAACTTTCATTTCATAGGCGATCAAATACATCGCCGGCACAAAAATCAGCGTAAGGAAGGTTGCAAAACTTAATCCGAAAATAATCGTCCAGGCAAGAGGACCCCAGAACATTACGTTATCACCACCGATATGAATCTGCGGATCAAAATGCGTAAAGAAGGTTTCAAAATTAAGATTGAATCCAATGGCCAGCGGAACCAATCCAAGAATTGTTGCTGTTGCAGTAAGGATTACAGGCGTAATACGGGTTTTTCCGGCTTCAATGATGGCATCGCGGGTTTTCAATCCACGATCTTTCAATACATCGATAAACTCAACAATCAGAATACCATTCCGGACAACGATACCACCTAAAGCCACTATACCCAGTCCGGTCATGATGATCGAAATTGTCATATCGAAAATCACAATACCCAGCAATACACCGATAATACTAAAGATTACTTCACTCAAAATAATCACTGTTTTGCTGATTGAATTAAACTGTGTGATCAGGATAAAGAAGATCAGTCCGATGGCAATCAACATCGCTTTTAATAAAAACGAAGCGGTCTCTTCCTGATCAACCCTTTCACCGGTCAGACTTATCTGAATACCCTGCGGAAGAGGAAATCCGGCAGCAAGCCTTTCGATCTGAGGAACAATTTCGTTGGCCGTATAACCTGTCAGAACATCACTTGAAATGGTGATAATACGTTTCAGATTCTGTCGCTTGATACCGCCGTAAGAGTCGGCATATTCGATGGTTGCCACTGATGACAAAGGAATCGACCTGAGCATTCCCGTCGCCATATCGCGGTAGGTTATCTTCATATTGATCAGATTGTTGATATTCTGTCGTGTAGCTTCAGAATAGCGCAACTGAATCGGAAATTCATCTTCATCCACTTTGTACTTGGAAATCTCTTTCCCCAGCACAGCGGTGCGTATCTCCATGGCTATCTGACCGGTCATCAGACCTTCCTTGTTGGCACGTTCACGATCGATATTGATGGCAATCTCAGGTTTATTTTCCTGAAAATCACTCTTTAACTCTTCAATTCCGGCAATCTGCAAAGAATCGAGGAAGTTTTTGAAAGCGCCGGCCGAAACTATCAATTCACCAAGATTCTCGCCAGTGATTTCAATATTGATTGGTTTACCAACTGGAGGTCCCATCGAATTTTTACCAGTAAAGATCTCAACACCTGGAATACCTTTTACAGCTTCCCTGATTTCATCAAGATAATCACTTGTATTTACTCCGTTTCTGTATTTATATTCAACAAAATTCACCGTAACTTTTCCTTTTTCAGGACTCAGTGTTCTGGTGAAATCCATATCATCCCCTGCGCCAAGCGCAACGTTGCTGATTACAGATTCAACAACCGGATTATTTTCACCCAAAACAGCCATCACACGTTTTTCAACAATTTTAGTTACTGAATCGGTGACAACCTGATCTGTTCCTACCGGCAATTGCAAACGCACACTGACAGCATTAGGCATATTGTCTGGAAAGAAAACTACTTTCGGATTGCGCACACCTACGATGAAAAAGGTAAAAAAGAGCAAAGCCACAACACCAACAAGTAGAATCCAGGGATTATTTTTTCTGAGCGTGAAACGCAATTGTTTCTCGTAAAGATTAACCAGCGATGGCCAACCCGATGCCTGCCACCATTTAATATACGGATTCATCAAAGTATGGAAGAAAAGTACCAGACCAGCAGCTATGACAAGGAAATTCGCAATTCCAAGAGCCAGCATACTGTCGGTGATGGCATACAAAGCATAACTTCCAAGGGCCATACTCAGAATAATTAATATCTGATAAACCATTTGTTTACGAATTCGTTTCTTGTCGGGCGCAACATATTCGTTTTTCATAAACGAAATAGCAAACACCGGATTAATGATATAAGCAACGAACAAAGAAGCAAATAACGTAAGAATCAGTGTTACAGGAATATAAAACATGAATTTACCAGTGATCCCAGGCCAGAATGCAAGAGGGAAGAAAGGCGCAAGCGTTGTAAGCGTTCCTGATAAAATAGGCATAAACACCTCCCCGGCAGCTCGTTTCGCAGCCAATACAATATTGGGTTCTTCATGATGAAGACGGTGGATATTTTCGATTACCACAATGGCATCATCGACTACAATTCCCAGGGCGAAGATGAAACCAAACATCACGATCATGTTCATTGTAAAGCCCATGGCAGGCATTGCCAGGAAAGCAACAAACATCGAAAGCGGTACAGCCATCGCCACAAAAAACGCATTGGTGAATCCCATGAAAAACATCAGCACCAGCGTTACCAGGAGAAATCCGAAAATAATGGTATTGTTAAGTTCTTCAAGGGTATTACGTGTAAAACGTGACTGATCACCGGATATCTGAACTTTCAGATCGGTAGGGAACTGATTTCCAATAAGTTCTTTGTTAAGAATGTCCTTGATTTTATCAGAAGCTTCAATCAGATTCCGGCCACTCTTTTTTACCACATTCAATGTGATAACGTTTTTCCCGTAAAGGCGTGAAAAACTTTCCTGCTCTTTAAAACTGTCACTTACATCAGCCACATCTTTCAAATAGACTGCGGCACCACTACCCGATTTGATGATGATATTACGCATCATATCCAGGTTGGTAAACTGCCCTTGCACACGAATTGAACGTTTCATACCGAAAGTACTGACGTTACCAGCAGAAATAGTAAGGTTTTCAGCGGAAACAGCACGCTCAATATCAGTAAGTGTTACACTCACAGCCTGGGCTTTATACATATCCACGTTTACCTGAATTTCACGCTCGAGTGCTCCAACGATATCCACACGTGTGATTTCACTCAACGATTCGATACGATCCTGTGCCATTTCGGCGTATTTCTTCAACTGATCAAGATCATATTCGCCCGAAATCTGAATATACATAATCGGGATCTCCGAGAAATCAATATCCATTACGTTTGGATCGGTAAGCAGATTATTCGGCAGATTGGTCATCGAACGGTCAACGGCGTCTTTTACGCGCTGTTTGGCTTCCGGGACATCCACATCTGTATTAAACTCGATGGCGATGGATGAAAAATCCTGCAATGAATTGCTGGTGATTTTTTTAACTCCATTGATGCCTTTCAGTTGTTTTTCGATCGGACGTGTAACCAGATTCTCCATATCCTCAGGCGAAGTCCCGGGATAAATTGTATTTACAAGGATCGTAGGAATAACAATTTCGGGAAACTGCTCCTTGGGTATTGTTTGATAGGCGTTGATGCCAAGTAGTGTGATAAAGATAGTCAGAACATAAATACTTGTTTTGTTATCAATAGCCCAACTTGTCGCAAAAAACTCCTTGAATTTATTCGTTTTCATTGTTTTTCAATTAATTAAATTAGGATGATTTTTTCAACTTATGACTATTTGGCTAAGATTAACTGTCCATCCATAAGGTTGTTGAAACCAGTTGTAATGATCTTTTCACCAGCGTTTACACCGGTCAGCAATTCTGCCAATCCGTTATAAGTTCTTCCAACAGTAACCGGCAGCCGGCGTGCAACCATTTCTCCGTTCTCCTGACGTGCCACATAAATATAATTACCCTTTGGTGATTCCCTGATAAGCGTTATCGGAACAGTGAATGCGGTTGTATTCTGGTAGTCATTTATTTTTACTATCGCGATCATGTTGGCACGGTATTCAACCTTTCCGGGAGCTAATTTAACTTCGGTAATAAAAGTACGGTTCACCGGATTGATATATTTACTTGTGAAACTTATTTCAGATTCAACCTCAGTTTTAAAATCTGGGAAATAGATAACTACCTTGTTTCCTGGTGTAATTTTTGCCGCATAAGCCTCAGCCATTTCGGCAACCACTTTCACGGTATTGAAATTGACAACACGCACTGCCGGCAAACCGGGCGAGGCCATTTGTCCCACTTTCAAATTAATCTCTTCAACGCTTCCGTTGATTGGTGATTTTATTTTTGACATTTCAATCTGGTCTTTCAATGCAGCAAGATTTTTTTCGAGACTTTCCTTGTTATTTTTTGCGGTGAGAAACTGCACTTCACTTCCAATTTTCTGATCCCACAAAGCTTTTTGCTTTTCGTAAAGATTCGTTACAAACTCAAGCTGCTGCTCCATATTTGAAAGCTGCTGCTGCATCACACTGTTGTCAATCTGTGCAAGTATCTGTCCTTTACGAACAGATTGTCCTTCCTTTACAAACACCTCTGTAATGGCCCCTGGCATTTGTGCTGAAACAGCGATATTGTCTTCGCCATCCACTTTACCCTGCACCTCAATATAATGATTAAACTCTGCAGGTCTGGCTTCTGTAATAATAACATTAACCAGATTTTTGGCAACAGTGCCACCTGTTGAGCCCAACTCTGTTTCCAACGCCTTGATTTTTACAGCCAGTTCGTCATGCTGTTTTTTTAGTTTGTTAAGTTCCGATTTTTTATCGGACGGACTGCTGCATGACACAGCAAACGCCATCAAGGCGATAAACACTAAGTTTTTATTCATGATTTTCAATGTATTTCGTGTTAACATCTGATTACTGCTTATTTGTTAATTT
>CAJBPB010000294.1 GCA_903957365.1 uncultured Bacteroidota bacterium | reverse complement strand
GTTTTCGTTTAACTGGACCGATGGAAATGGTGCCAAACGCGCTGTTTTTGTGAAACAGGATAGTCTGGGAGCGGCTTTGCCAATCAATTACACAACTTATACAGCCAGCGCCGTTTTTGGTGAAGGCGGCCAGATTGGAACCACCGGCTGGTATTGTGTATTCAATGGTTCTGCGCATGCTTCGGATATCATTGTGACGGGTCTGCTTCCCAATTACAAATACAGGATTATGGTTTGTGAGTACGATGGTGATGCCGGGTCTGAACGGTTTAATACTTCAGAGGCAGGCAATAATCCAGTGACACAACTAACACTGGAACTGATGCCACCAACCTTGCAGGCGAGCAATATTCTGGCGAATAATGTTGGAACAAACCAGTTTTCTTTCAACTGGACGGATGGCAACGGATCTAAGCATGTGGTATTTATGACACAGGACAGCCTTGGAACGGCTTTGCCAGAAAATAACACTGCCTTTACCGCCAGTACAACTTTTGGTGAAGGAACACAAATCGGCACAACAGGCTGGTACTGTGTTTTTAATGGTACATCACATGCTACTGACATAACAGTAACCGGATTGCTTCCCAATCTGAAATACAGGCTGATGGTTTGCGAATACGATGGAAATACCGGTTATGAAAGGTATAATACCACCGAAGCAATCAACAATCCTTTGAACCAGCAAACTCTTGAGCTTTTGCCTCCAACTTTGCAGGCAAGCCATATTGTATTTACAGAGCTTGCCTCCACACAAATGACATTCAACTGGGAAGACGGCAATGGTGCCAAACGGGCTGTTTTTATGAAACAGGATCTTACAGGCGCTGCCATTCCTGAAAACAATATTTCCTACACAGCCGCCACCGCTTTTGGTGAAGGTGACCAGATTGGAGCAACAGGCTGGTATTGTGTGTTTAATGGCACTGCCCATGCTTCCGGTATCACTGTTACCGGGCTTGCACAAGGCACGCAATACAGAATCATGGTATGTGAATACGACGGCGATACCGAATATGAACGCTACAATACAACTGAAGCTGTTGATAACCCCCTGACCCAAAACACAAGTACCAATATAGCGGGTGGTGAAGTAAGCGGAACATGGACCCTCAGCGGCTCTCCTTATCTGATTTATGGCAGTATTCATGTGCCAAACGCCACAACCCTGACCATTGAACCGGGTGTAATGGTGAATTTCCAGGGTATGTATAAAATATACGTACAGGGCAGGGTGCTTGCCCTGGGTACAGAAACCGATTCTATCACCTTTACCGCTGCCAACACCACGAATGGCTGGCGGGGAGTACGTTACGATGCACCACTACTAACAAACGACACTTCCAGATTTTCTTATTGTAAGTTTTTATATGGCAAAGCTACCATGCCCTCTCCCGATAACAATGGAGGTGCCTTTTATTTCAGAAACTTTGGTAAAACTGTTATTTCCTATTCCAGCATTAGATACTGCTATGCAAATGGAAATGGAGGTGGTATCTATCTTGAAAACTCACCCGTTAAAATTTTGAATACACAAATTTCCTACTGTTCTAGTAATAGTTATGGGGGTGGCGTATATTTACAAGGCAGTAATTGTTTAATTAAAGAATGTCAAATTTCATACAATTCTTCGGACTTTGGTGGTGGAATAGGTAGTAATGAAAATGGTAATTCATACTTTGTACCAATAATTACAGGAAATACTATTGAATTTAATACTACATTTTATAAGGGGGGTGGTCTATTTTTTCAGAATTTACATGGAGTAATTATTACTAACAATAATATTTCGAATAATTCGACAAGGTATCCTGAAGATATTTATTTAGGTGGTGGCGGGATTTCTCTAAATTATTGCGAGAACATTCAAATTACTAATAATATAATTAGCCACAATATAACACCCAAATCAGGTGCAGGGATCTTTATTTATGGCAGTTACAATCATTCAGGCAACAAAATTCTGAACAACCAATTTTTAAATAACACAGTCTCTGGTACCTCAGGATACGGTGGTGGGATTGCTATTATATGCAGTTACGACAATAACTCAAGCTATCCGAAGAATATTATAAACAACAATTTTATATCAAATTGCTATGCGACAAATGGTGGTGGAATTTATAATCAACATTACGATATTTTTTCCGCAAACAACATCAATATCAACAACAATGTCATTACCAATTGTAATGCAGTGAATGGTGGAGCGATGTACTTTAAAACGGCAAGTCCTTTGGTAACAAACAATACCCTGGCCAATAACAATGCGGAATATGGTGGTGCCATGTTTTTTTCAACGAGTTCCTATCCTGTGGTTTCCAATACAATTTTATGGGGAAATACAGCCAGTACAAGCGGCCCGCAGGTGTTTCTGAATGATGAATTATGTGATCCTGTTTTAAATTACAATATTATCCAGGGCGGCATTGCAGCCTTTGGTACCAACGATTGTTTTTATGCAGGGCAAAATTCAAATACCATCGATTTGAATCCGCTGTTTGTGCTACCCTCAGCCGGTAGCGGAACAAATTACGATGGCCTTGCAGCTGATTGGTCCTTGCAGTATAACAGTCCTTGTTTGAATGCCGGTGATCCTGAAGGAACCTATCCCGAGACTGATATAGTGGGGAACCCACGTGTGGATGGAGCTGCCATTGATATTGGCGCGTATGAATTGATTTCTTTTGTCGCCTCCCTGCACATTACACAACCCATTATTTGTTTTGGAACTGCTTCAGGCGCATTGTCTGCAGCGGCTGCCGGGGGAACGCCACCTTATAATTATCTATGGAGTAACGGGCAAACCATCGCTGACCTGACTGAACTAGAAGCGGGTACCTACACTGTGACGGTTTCAGATGCTACGGATATCGACCCTTATGTTTTGGGTGTTCAACTCATTCAGCTTGATTCGTTGATAAGTCAGAGCGATACTTTGATACCTAAATTAAGCAGTATTCGATTAAGTGTTGTTCCTGACGCAATAACTGATCCAGTTGTTAGATACATTAAATTTGAGTCCTATTTTACTGAATCCAATTATTGTTTTGTTTATGAAATAGAAGCATACTACAACGGAATAAATGTTGCATTGAATAAATATGGATATGCTGATAGTTATGGAAGTGAATATGGTAATGATTATTGGAATTGGTTTTATGGAGGTAAATATGTAGATGATGGAAATCCAGCTACATATTGGCTTAGTTCTTATCATACTCCAGGATATCTATATGATAATCCTAATTATATTGTAGTAGATTTGGGAGAACAATTTGGTAATAATTTGAATTTGATCGACAGTGTAAAAGTTAACATTGGGAATAACTATTTTCAGTCATTTATTGTTAGAACATCAACAGATAATATACACTGGTCAACTATTGGTACTGTTGAAAATAGCAAAGGCCTTTTTACATATCATTTTTCACATCAAAGTCAATATTCCTATCTATGGAGTACTGGGGATACCACAGCTAGTATCATGGTAACTCCTGCTCAATCTACTACATACTATTTGACCTTAAGTTATAATAACGTAAGTTGCACCGATAGCGTCAATGTATATATACAACCCTCCCTTGGCAGGTTAAATGCCTGGCTGGTGGATATGGATGATGTTCACCTGGAATGGAATGAACCGCTGGAAGTCGCCAATTTAACTGCTTATAATCTTTACCGGAATAACAGTCTGCTCGTCACTTTGCCCATCACAAGCCTTGAGTTTGATGATATGGATCTGGACAATGGAGCCTACAGTTATAAACTGACTGCGGTGTACGAAAATGTTGAATCTACCCCTACTCCGGAGGTTCAGATAGTGGTTGGGATTACCAATCCCGCGCCGGTTACAACCATTGCCAGTGTAACAGCCTCTTTAAATACACCGGTTACATTACCGGTTACCGTTACCGGCTTCACCAATATTACGGCAGTTTCGTTGCAACTCGATTATGATCCTTATCAGATGACTTATACAAGCTATGCCAATGTCAATGCGCAGTTAAGCGATATCATTATCAATGATGTGGCTGATTACTCCAATGGTTACAAAAGGAAAATCATTATTTCATGGTCGGATGAAACCTCCAAAACCATTCCTTCAGGCGGAAAAATACTTGATCTGAACTTCACCTATTTACAGGGAAACACCACACTCAGCTGGAACAACAGCGTCAACAGCGGTTCTAACTGCGAATATGCCGATGCGAATGGCAATCCTCTGACAGATGTTCCTTCGACACAATTCTATTACAATGGTGAAATCATCGGGCAGTCGTTTTTTACGATCAGTGGAAATGTTTGGTATCAAAATAATTTCGATACGCCCATCGATTCGGCTTTGGTCAGTTTGTACCAAAACAGCAGCTTCATCAAATCTGATACAGCCAATTCACTGGGGCAGTATGTGTTTGACAGTATTCCAAACGGGATGTACACCATTTCGGCATCCACTGCCAAACCATGGCTGGGTGCGAATGGAACAGACGCGCTTAAAATACAAAGGCATTTTGCGGAACTTGAATTTTTATATTCTGCTATACGCATCAAAGCTGCCGATGTGAACCTGAATAATTCGGTAAATGCAACAGATGCAGTGCAGGTAAAGAGACGCTTTGCCAACCTGAGCAATAGTTTCGCGCGTGGTGACTGGACCTTTGCTGATCCGAACGGATATACGTATTTTTATGTCAATAATTCCAATGTAGTACAGAATTTCTATGGATTGTGTGTGGGCGATGTAAATGGCTCGAATGTGCCTGATCCTGGTGCAAATCTGCAGCAGCATATTGTGATTCAATCAGATGGTGTGATAGAAGTGATGCCGGGTCAGGAGTTTGACTTACCGGTGACTACGCAAGAAAATCTGAAAATCAATGCTGTTTCAATGGTAATTGAATATCCTGCGGAATATCTGGAATTGCTGGATGTCAGCATGGAAAATGGTTCCCCGGTATGGAATGATTTGTCAGGACAAATCCGGATTGCCTGGTCAGAAATGGAATCGTTGGTACTTCAGAACGGTGAAGCATTGCTCAGTTTAAAATTTAAAGCAAAAGAGAACTTTACCGGCGAGCAATCTATTCAACTTATTGCAACCGATGAATCAGAACTGGCTGACAGTTATGGAGACAGGATCAATGGGGTTGCGTTATTTTCTCCAGCCATCACACCTTTGAAACCAAATGGAATAAACGCGGAGGATGAACTCATCGGTTCATGCAAAATCTACCCAAATCCAGCCAATGAAAGACTCACCATCGAGTTCGTGCTTTTGAAAGGGGCAGATGCGGATATCGTATTGTTTGATGCAACCGGAAAAGAAGTCAGGGTTTATGCACAGAATTCTTTTACCAACGGATTGAATACGTTCAGTTTTGAGACTGCAACCCTGTTCCCCGGACTGTACAATCTGAAACTTCATTTTGTTTCAGACAATGGCCAGTATCAGTTTACAAAGAAAATACTCATCAGCAGATAAAATTAGGTTAGTCATCCTGCTTATTTATTATTTTTATAGGCAGGATGACGCTTCAATAATTGCATTAAACAAGTACAAAAACATAAAATCTCAGTAAAATGAAAGTAAAATTCCATTTAGTCCGACTTGTTTTGATTTCCTTTGGAATCTTTGTTTCAAGCCTGCTTGTCTCACAAAACGCCCCCATCACAACAGCAGGTTCAGGGAGTGTTTGTCCGGGAGGAACCATCTCAATACCTTTGACGGTAACCAGCTTTAACCAGATCGCCGCTGTTTCCTTACAACTTGATTTTAATCCCACCTTATTGAGTTATACAGGATATACCAACCTGAACAGTTCCATATCAGGGTGTAATGTGAATGAAGATTTATTTTCACCCACTTTGCACAGGATCATGGTGGTTTGGTCGGACGTGAACCCGATTGACCTGGCCAATGGCAGTAAATTAGTGGATCTGAATTTTACGTTGTTGTCGGGTTCGCCGGTAGTATCATTTAACAATATCGCCAATG
The DNA here is from genome assembly GCA_903957365.1 of uncultured Bacteroidota bacterium. GTDB lineage: Bacteria > Bacteroidota > Bacteroidia > Bacteroidales > F082 > CAJBPB01. The sequence goes on along the minus strand of CAJBPB010000294.1, from coordinate 2,177 downwards.
GCGGTGGAAACTGTGAGTATGCAGGTGCTACAGCTAATCCGCTGAATGATTCACCTACGGCAACCTATTATATAAACGCCACTGTGACCAACACAGGCGCCGGCGCCGCGGGTTCAATAAGCGGCAGCGCCTCCGTTGACCAGGGTCAGACAGGTGTTGCCTATTCAGTTCCTGCTGTCACCAACGCGACCAGTTATACCTGGGCATATTCCGGGACAGGCGCGACCATTCATGGCACATCAAACAATGTTACCATTGATTTCGCGGCCAACGCCACTTCGGGGAACCTGACCGTCTCCGGAACAAATAATTGTGGAAATGGCACTGTATCAGCAAACTACCCAATAACTGTAAACACAATTACTTTCTATAATTTATCAGTCAAAATATTCCTCGAAGGACCCTTCAACGGAACAGATATGGAGGCTGCCCTCAATACAAATAATCTTATATCGCTTGCGCAGCCTTACAATACGCCTCCATGGAATTATGCCGGAACAGAATCCGTTGCAGCCATACCGACGGGAGTAGTGGATTGGGTCCTGGTTGAACTCCGTGACGCCACTTTACCTGCAAACGCCACGCCATCAACCACATTGTCAGGCTGGCCCAAAGCCATGTTTTTGAAACAGGATGGAAGTATCGTAAATACAAATGGCAGTCAGCCCTCGGTTGGTTTACCCGTCATTTCGAACAACCTTTATGTTGTTATTCGTCACCGCAACCATATCGCGGTGATGAGTGCCACAGGGATGGTTCTGGTAACAAACACCTATTCATTCGATTTTAGCACTTCTGTAAGTCAGGCATTTGGTGCCGGAGCCGGTTATAAAGAGATTGAAACGGGAGTATTTGGCATGGTAGCCGGTGATTCGGATAGTGATAGTGAAATATCCGTATTGGACTTCTCAGAATGGGCTACCGATTTTGGCAATACCGGAATATATTTTACTTCAGACATTGACGCAGATGGAGAAGTTTCTGTTCTTGACTTCTCAAAATGGGCAACCAATTTTGGGATTGCTCACTCCATTCTGGGCAATCAAACCCCAGCCTTAATCAAATCTCAAATACCTGAACAGAATTAAAAAAATATCAAATTAATAAAAGCCAAAATCATGAAAAAACTATTCATCTCCTTTCTAATCCTTTTCTTTTCTGTGGGGATATATGCACAACAATTATCTTATCGGTTTGCAAATCCAAGAATTATCAGGCTTTCAGCAGTCGATCATCTGCAGTTTGATGTGCAGGTGAAATGCAATGTTGCTGGCACCTATTTGTGGGCAGCGCAGATTAAACTGAATTTTAATAACACAACTTTTAATAATACAGCCTCAACATGGTCTATAAGTCCACAAGGTGTTTTTAGTGGTCTAAATACCAATACAGATGTTCCAACCGCTAAGTATGCAGTTAATAAGTCGATTACTGGAAGTGCCCCGAATAAAGTGTATAATATTGCTTTAACTGGTGATGTTAATGTTGCGGGAAATGGTCCAAATGCAGATGATTTCGGCGAAATTTCCACGGACTGGACAACCATAATCTTAGTTAGTGCCCGCCTTTTGTCTCCAATTACAGGCGATAATTTAGCTGCGATTGATTTTCTGGAATCAGGCATGAACGGTTTTCAGCAATACATTTCAGGACCTTCAGAATACACTTTGTACACCAATCCAAATATCTTTGACTCCCGTAATTTCACCAATGCTTACACCGGAAGGTTTTATTCAACTTCCAAAGGATGGTCACAGATTGGTGGTGGCACAAACAATGTTCAGTATAACAACTGGGCTACGAGTGTAAGCACAACGGTTTGGGAAGATGCATCCATCACACAGACCGATGTTACAGCGGGTCTGGTAAATAACCTGACAATCGGTAACGGTTCGGCCACCAATCCCGTGCTGACCATTCCAGCCAACAAATGGCTCACTGTTTCAGGCACTTTAACAAGTCCAGATGCTGCAAGTCTGGTTATTGAAAGTGGCGGTTCATTGAAACACATTACTGACAATGTTCCCGCTACAATCAAAAGAGTGGTGACCGGCAGCACTGACCTTTCGGATATGCTCTATCACTTTGTTTCTGTTCCGTTGACTGCTGCTGCTATTCCTGTAACTGGGCTTTTCGTTGGTTCTTATCTGTTCGATTTTGTTGAATCGACAAATAAC